>SUWC01000081.1 GCA_015061665.1 Lentisphaerota bacterium | reverse complement strand
AAGACCGGGTCGAGCACGCACGGGGCCAGCCGCTTCGGCTCGCCGATGCACTTCGCGTCGCCGCGCTCGAACGTGACCGTCCACCTGCGCACGGGCGCCTGGTCGACGTACGGCTCGAGCTCCTTGAGGAGCGGCCTGCCTTCGGCGAAGGACTCGCGCAGCCGCCTCAGGTAGTCTGGCTTGCCGTCGTCGTGCTTCGCAAGCGCGCCGAGGCTGAGGACGATTCGCTTGCCGATTATTGGGCGGCCCAGCGAGTCCTTCATCCGCTTCCCGCTGACGAGACGCAGATAGGCGCGACTGTTTGACCTGTATTGTTCGATGTGCATAGGCGTAGCAATGTGATAATTTGATAACAACGAAGATATTATACAATAGATTGTGCACTTCAGTCAATAGGGGCCGCAACATTCTGAAGATTAGTCAGTCAGCAAAGTGGCAAACTCGGGTTATACCATATTTTGGCGGAATGCCCGCCGCGATACTATGCCTACCACGAATTACAAATGGCTCGCGCGGTGCGGCGGAGCCGGGCTGCGGGGGCCATTTGTAATTCGTGTGAAAAACGCGGCTCACTTGACGGAAAATCCATACCGTGTTATACTTATGCATACTTTTTTCAACCTCATTGGGAGCTTCAGATGACGACGGCCACACTTTGCGAACGCGGACAGGTGACGATACCCAAGCAGTTCCGCACAAAGCTCGGCTTAACGCCGGGCACAGTTCTCACGTTCAAAATCGACGGCAAGACCCTCAAGGTCGCCGCGCAGAAAAAGAAGCGAAGTCCTTTCGAGGAAGCGTACGGATGTCTGAAAGGCGCGTTTGGAGGCATAAGCACGGACGAACTGATCCGTGAAATGAGGGGCTGTTGATGATCTACGCAATAGATACAAACATCATCTACGACATCTTTCTGGCCGACCCGTCATTTGGGCCATCCTCGCGAGATTTCGTGACGGGTCTGTATGCCGACGGACATTCCCTCATCGCGTGTGACGTAGTCTGGGCGGAGGCATCTGCGGGATTTGCCGACAAGTCGGCATTCCGCCGCCAGATGGCTGCGTTCGACATCGACTTCTCGCCGATGCCTGAAGCCGCGACGATCCGTGCAGGAGAAATTTGGAAGAAAGCGCGGCTTGAAGCGGCACGGAAGAAAGAGGCTTTGCGGCTTGCCATCGTCCCGGACTTCCTCATCGGCGCACACGCACTGGAATGCGCCGATGCACTCGTCACGCGTGACAGAGGCTTCATGCGCCGATGGTTTTCCGACCTGAAGATAGTCGATCCATCCATGACGTGACATTGCAAGCACTCCCCGCCCGCCATGCCTACGGCTGAAAACGCCTGACCCTCCCGCGCCGTACATAGTCGTTTCACTCGGCAAACGCGACCGTCGCCTTGCCGTTCAGTCTTCACCCGCCGAATCGGCGGTCGAAACAAGCTGAAACTCGCGCCCTGCGCATCATATCTTGAACTCCGTCGCTGCCCATCTCCCACTGATCCCCGGACAATACACGCAACAAGTCGCGCCTGTTTCAGCGCCCGCCCGGGAACAGCCGCTTAGCGGGTCTTCTACCCGATTCCGAGGTCATTCAGAGAGTTGAAATCGCGGAAAGCCCTGTAAAACGCGCGTACCCCTCCCCATTCCAATCGAAGGGTCTATATCATTACAGCCTATTTGTCAAGCTGCATCAGAAGTACGACCCTTCCTTGCCGTCAAAGAGGAACACCGCCGGTATCGTGCCCATCGTCCAGCCCGTCTCGATGCAGTACGGGCCCCAGCCAAGATCCTTGTTGAGTCCGTGCCACTCTCCGACATCCATGTCGTAGGCCCGCATCCACGCGCCGTCCAGACGAACCTCCGGCGACGCAATCTGCACCTCCGACAGGAAGTCGCGCAGCTTGCCGTAAATGCGGCGAGCCTTCGCCATGTCGATCCCTTTCACCTTCTCAGGCGGCAACTTCATGAGAATCGACAGCGCGGCGAACGAGAAATTGTTGCAGTACAGAAGATCGGCAACGTGGTCGCTTCCGTCGCCGATTCCGACGCCTGCCTCCTCGTGCGCCACGAGGCGGATGTTTATCTCCGATATCCCGCCTTTGTCGTGCTGATTCCTCCCGTAAAAGTCCAGAACACCGTTGATTGACGCCGAAAAATCGTCGTCCGTCGCTCGCTGCGCGGCGGCGGCGATGAGAAGATAGCGCCCATAGACCGAGTTTGCAGAATAGAACGCGCTGCTCCCGAAGTCGAAGTTGGGGAATTTCGCGGACATTGTCCGTACGCACTTCAGCGCCGCGTCCGAATACTTCCGCTCTCCCGTAAGTTTTGCAATCTTGAAAAGCGCGGGGATGTTGTCGTAGTAGCACACAGGGTTTTCTGAATGCCCTTTCTCGGGACGGCTCGACTTGCGGAGGTCGAAGCATATCGTCACCAGCCCGTCGTCTGACTGCCACGCAAGGAACGCGTCCGCAGCCTTGCGTGCCGCGTCAAGATATCTTCGGTCGCCAGTCGCCTCATACAAATTCGCGACCGCGAGCATGGAGCGTCCATGGTCCGTGGCATAGACGAAATGCTTTCCATAGCCACTGGCCTCGCGGTCGAACCAGCGGAAATACCCTTCATCCGTCTGGTTGCCGCGGTCGAGAATGTTGTCAGCCAGATTGCGCCCCAGAGCCGTCCAGTCGTCACGTTCGTACATTTTGCCTGCGTGGACAAACAATGCGCCGGTCATTAGGTTGCAGTCGGTGCGCAGCTCGCTTCTCCATCCGAAAGAGCCGGAAAACAGAACAGCTTCGCGCATCCCCTTCCTTCCATCCGGCGAGAACAGTATCCCGCTCTTCTCGTGCCATGCGAGCGCGGCCCTCACCACATCGTCAGACGCGCGCTTCCCCGACGCCGCGACATTGTTTGCCCAGGCCTTTTCAAATACACCGGCGACCTTCGACTCTTCGACGCCAAGAAGCGGAGCGAACAGCTTCGCGTAGAACGCCCGCCACCTTGAGTACGGGCGCATTCTGAGCGGTTCAAAGCATGCAAGCCGCACGAGCGACGAGGCACGGCGTCCGTCGGCGGAAACAGCGACCGCCGGGCTGCGCTCCTGCGCAGGAACGAACACCGCCCCGACTCCCAGCGCGTCCGACACGGACGCGGCAACAGACGGACGATTCCTGATTGCACCCTGCGCGCATCTAGCGCCGGGCAGATATCCGCCTCCAATAATCTGGAGAAGTCCAGCATCTGACTCAAGAATCTTCTGTCCAAGCGGAACTATCCGATCGCCAAACGTCTCAACGCCAAGGAATGCGCAAGACTTCGCGCCCTCGGAACAGACGTTCTCGAAGTAGAACCGATTGCCTCATCTAGCAGCGTCAGCGAACGCGGCCAATTCTTCCGGCGTGAACGGAGGCACCACCTTCTCTCCAATTGCATAGCGAGGCGCAATGGCGAACAGCGCGTTTGTCGCCGTGGCAAGCGGCAGCTCGGACAGCTTTTTGCGGAACACCAGCTCGCATCCAGCCGACTGGCGCAGAAACTCTCGGAATTCAGCCAGCCCTCCTACCGCGCACACGCGCGACACCGGCGCGGCATGAGCCGCCACCTGAAGCGATGCCAGAGCGGCAATCATCGACATCCTTGTCATTTTCCAGTTCATTTCCTATTCTCCATGCGTTTAACGACTTCAATGCAGGTAAAGAGGTGGCGCGGCAGATGGAAGAATGTCTTCCACTTGCTGCCCTTGTACGAATGAAACTGGCATCCGTCAACCGCAGCGTACGCAAACCACTCCGGATGCCTCGGGTCTTTGAGATGCGTGAAGTTGAAGCGGTCAAGGGACTTGAACGCGTCTAGGAACCATTTGTCGCCCGACAGCTCGTACGCCTGAATGAACGCGCTCGCCGCCTCGCAGTTTCCCCACCAGACCTTGAGCGGGGCCTCGAACTTGGCAACCGGCTTCCCCTGTCCGTCGCGATAGTACGTAAGCCCGCCGTCTCGCGGATCGATTGCGAACTCGCCGAGCGCCCGCACCGACCGCAGCGCCCATTCAAGATGGTCTTTCCGACCTGACTTGCGGATACGGTGCAGTGCGAACGACATCCCCTCCAGCGAGTGCCCGGGATTCACGAAACGTCCGTCCTGCGAGTCCATGTCAATACCGCCGTCCGGCAATCTGCGCTCATAGACCAGCCCTGTCACAGAATCGGAGAAAAGACGCATCTCGTCTATCGCGGCATCCATCTCCGTTCCGTAGTCGCCTACTCCGCAGTCGTGCAGGACTAGCATGACATTGAGACGGAACATCGGATGCGCAAGCTGCCGATAGACTATGCGCCCGGGGAATTTTTCGACCGACCTCTCGGCGCGGACGCAGCTTTCCCTGTAAACGTCAAGACACGCCTTGGCCTCGTCGCGATACGCAGCGTCGCCTATCGCCTTGTAGAGTTCGGCGGCGGCCATTGCCACGAAGCATGCCGTGAAGTCGGCAGAGCCTGACGGCGTGTCCTCGACCGCCTCGCCCCTGCGGTTCAGCATCAGGTGGTAGTCGCCAGGCGCCTTGCGACCATGCGCGAAAATCCAGTTCCATCCCATCTTGGCGATTCCCAACCAGCGTTTCTGACGGTACTCAGAGTTGTAGAGCGCCGCAAACATATAGACTTCACGCGCCTGCATCCACATCTGCTTGGACGTGTCGTAAACCCGCCCTTCCCGGTCTAGGCAACTGAAGAATCCGCCAAATTCACGGTCGATGGAGTACTGCTCCCAGAACGGCGTTACAGATTCAAGCAGTTCCTTCTCGTACCGAATGCGGACGCCGCCAAGAGGCTCCGCCGCGATTGCGGAGAAAGAGAAAACGGACAAGACGACACATGCGATCCGGCATCCGATACGCGGCAAGCTAAATTTCCCAGTCATGCACAAGCCTCGAAACCTTCTCGTTCATCGAACGATAATTGAAAGCCCAAGCTTGCGGAAATCCGCCGAAACTAGCACATTGCCGCCGGCGGCGACAGCGACCAGATGACCGCGTCTTGCAGACGCACCGCATACCGCCTGAACCGACATCGCCGGCACAAGCGCGGCGGACTGCTCGGACGTCAACTTGCACACAGGCACACCAACGGCCGCCTCAAGGTCATCAACAAGGACTTTGACTGCAATCTGCCCCTCTGCCGTAACGGTAGCGCTTGTGAGATCAACGCCGTTTGCACGAAGCCCGGCATCCGCTTCGGCGCGTCCGTCAACGACAAGTGCCGCGCCGTCGGAGAACACGAGCGGCAAGGCTCCAACAGCATCGGCCGAAAGCGGCAACACGCCGCCCTCGGCGATCCTGAGCGAGGCCGACGATCCGGAAATCGCGGAGGCGAAGCCCAGTGCACCTCCGCCGTTCTTTGTGAGCGTCCCCGTCACGTTCAGAGCTGAGGCATTGAGACTGTTTGTGGACGGTACATCGACAGACGTCGCGACGAGTGTCTTCAACGTGCCGACCTTGACGACGGAATTTTCCGGCGCGATTGTCGTCAAGTGCGAATATGCCGTATCGAGCCGCACTGTTCCGGGGAACGCCGAACTGCCGAGACGAAGCGTTTCATTGTGCTTCACGATGAACGTCCCGTGGAAATGCGTGAGATCACCCAACAGCTCCACGTAGTTGTTGACAGCGCCCTCGGCAGAGCCGAAATGTCCGCGTGCGACGAGAGCACTGCCTTCGTCGCCGTATATCGTCTGGTCGCTGACCCACGTCTGTCCATCCGAGGTGCTGCCGAAGAATGCAAAAGGCCAGCCGTCCGACACGCGTGAAAGCACCGTCATCGTGCCACTTATATAGGACCTTCCACTGGAACTGCCAGCCGTGGTGAAATATCCGTTGACGTTTACAGTTCCGGAATTGACGCGCAGGTCGCCGATTGTAACATGCCTGCCATTGCCCTGTATGTTGAACAATCCGCCGTTGAACATTGTAAGCGACCGTCCCTGAAACACGGCATTTGTCGCCATAATAAGCGAGCGGCTTGAACAATAGTTTGTATCTGAATGCGGAACTCTACCGTCCGACCATACGCCCGCCTCGTCAAACTGGTTCCTGTCCGGCGTGCCTGACGAATGTGTCACAAAACCAGTTGTCGCGTCATATACGCTGAACGTCATCCGTTCGCAGCACAGCGTCTGGAGCCCGCCTGAAACTTCAACACGCGTACGCCAGACTCCACCACCTGAGGTAGTGACGGAAAATGCATTTACGTCAAGTTCGCATACGCTTGTCGGTACGGAAAGAAGCGCCTGCACGCCGACGGAATTCTGCGGCGCGGCGACTATGGTGACGCCGCCGCCGAGATCGAGTCCGGCTGCAACGTTCAGCGTGCCTCCAGCCGATAGGTCGATGACCGCACCCTCGAAAAGCCGGAGCGCATTGACAGTCGTCGTGCCGGACGAAGCCTCCAGCGTCGCGCCGTTTGTAACAACGATTGTGCCGCCAAAATCGGACATCGCCTTGAGCCGTACACCTGTGCGGACTTCGAATGTTCCCTCGTACTGCGATGCGTCATCTATCTGCACATACTGGCTTACAGAACTCTTTCCAGACTGCAGTTCAGCACGGCAGTGTGCGCTGGATGCGCCTTTAAGCGCGGCAGAGACAACATATCTGCAAGGATCAACCCCCAGCTGGAAATACATCGGGTTGCTTGAATTGCTTTCTATGGTCAGATTGCCTGATAGCGTCGTTTTGTAACCTGCCCCGGCCGTCTGAAGGAATCCACCGTTTACGAACACAAGGTCGTCAACCGTGATGGACTGCCCGTCCGCCAGCACTCGCAGACCTGCGGCCATGACAAGCCTGTCGCCCTGGAACGTATAACTGCCGTTCGCGACTTTCGGCGTACAGAGCTGAGCGCCGCAATAGTAGTTTGTGCCTGAATGCGGGTCGCGGAGGTCGCTCCATCCATGCGACGAACGGAGAATGTTCGTCATGAAAGTGCTTTCCCCGCTGTTTCCTGCATTGCTGCCGAGCAGCCTTACATATCCGGTGCTTTGATCGTAGGTGGCGCCGAACGTTGGCGACCACGCCAACACAGCGCAAGACAGTGCCATTAGCCTAAACGCACCCGTTGCTTTTCTGTTCATGGTTTATGTCTCCTTGCTTTATGTTTCATGCTAAATTCGAACAGTGCGAAATCGCCCGGCCCGATGCGCCACGAGAACGCATCCTTGGACAGCTTGACGGCTTTGCCGGAAATTAGTTCTGTAACCTTGTCGAAGCGCGGCGCAAAAGTCTGCGGCGTCACGCGGATACAAGACGCCTTCGACCCATCCAGCGTCTGCGGTGCATCGGCGAATTTCGTCACGCCGTCGTTGTTGAACACATATAGCCATGTATGGTCATCTGCGACCGTTAGTCCGTACATGCAGTTGCCTTCCACCTTGAACGGGAAGTATGACGCCTGGAGTTCGGAAAGCTCGGATTCCAACCGCGGATAGCGCGTCTCACCTGTGATGACGCTGCGACCTTTTCCGGACTTCACGGCATCCTTCAGCATTTCGTCATCTACTAGCACGACCCGGCCGCCTTCGGATTCGTATTTCGCAAGTGCCCTTTCCCATTCGCGATCGGCATAGTCGCCGACAACGACAAGAGCCTTGTAGCTCTTCATGACGGAAAGAAGCGCATCGGACGTCTGCGACTTCGCGTCCGGCGCAATCACGTCGTACATGTCCGCAAACGGCGTATTTCTCAGACACATTTCGCCGCCAACCTTCTGGCATTCGCCGAAGTCGCATCCCGGCACCAGCGTGAAGAACACGGCGTCAACCGTCTTGTCGCCGGTCGTGTATCCGAACTTTGGATTGCCCCATGGATGCTGCCCCCACGTCTGGTACCCCTGCGCAAGCGGAACACACACTGCGACTGGCGAAAGATGCACCCCACGGTCGGGATGCTTGCGCATGAAGTCCGCAAACTCGGCGTAGATGCGTCCACGTGGAGAAAGCACGGTTTTGCCTTCCTCCTTGCTCCACATCTTCAATATGTGCGTCCACTCCTCCAACTGGATGTAGTTTGCCCCGCTAAGGTAGGCGAGGTAATGGTCGCGGCGAAACAATGAACGCGAGATGCCGAACTCGGGACCGCTGCAACCGATGCGCCATACGCCGCCGGGCTTCCAACTTAAAGGGAATTCCTTGCCGTATTTCGGATAGCTCGCAAACTGCTCTGGTGCGAGCGGATAGCGGCAGACGCAATCGCCATAGTAGAGTCCGTTCGTGCCGTAGCCGTTCATGTATCCGGCGATGTACCACTCCCAAGGCAACGCGAACTGACGCGCCGCGCCGCGCGTGAACATCGCGTTCACCTGATGGCGATAGTTCCATGAACCAGTCGTCTCCATCCGCAAAAGAGACGCTCCGAAGTCCGCCGCAACATGCAGCGAGTTGATGTGCGCGTCAAGCACCGACATCTTCCCGCCGAAGTTGCGTTCGCGGCGCATGTCGTAGTAGCGCCTCAACAGGTCTAGCTGTTCGTATCTGGTCTTCGGCGGATCTCCGAGGAAACTGCGCAATGCGTCGGCATGGGACTTCGACTTCGGACGTCCGTCTTCGTAGAGATCGACTACGCCATCAAGCGACTTGCGGGCGAGGGAAAGGTCGTTTAGCCATTCGCTGCAGTTACCGTCCACAATCAAGTTGGGATGCGCCGAACGCCACACGCGATATCCAGAGAGGTCGAGCTCAACGGGACTCCCCCACGTTCCCTTGTTGCGCTCAGAGCGACGCATGAGGAAAAGTGGACGGTCTGGATGCGGATTGGACGTCAATATCTCTGCATCGGGCTCGTCTTTGCGGAAATACTGTTCGAGGCGCGGCCACACGGCGAGTCCTGTTTTGGCAGGAGGCGGCTGTTCCGATGCAACATAGCAGAACGCAACGTCGGAAAACGCGGGTGAGTTATTCAGTTCTTCGTTGTCAAAGCCTATCGTCGGTCTTCCCGTGCAGCCATAGGAAGAATACTTGGTGAGGATGCGCCAGCAGTCTCGCCCCATTGTCACTATCGGCTTATGCCTCTCCGGCACGTTCACCACACCGTTTTCTTGGAATGCAACGCCGTCGCCTGCCGAAGCTGAATTCGTCGCGAAGGCCACCAGCATCGGCGCAAGCAAGAGAAGCACACGTGATATTTCATGCAGTTTCATGACATCGCTTCCGCAGCTCCTTCAGCGCGACCTGGACGGGGGAGGGTTCTTCGGCCTTCGACCAGTCCTGCGACTGCACCCACTCCTGCGCGGCGAAAATGTGCTGGGCGGCTTCTTCGTAGTCGATGCGGCCAAGCTCGACGAGGAGGCGGATGCAGCGGTCGATCAGCTTCTTGTTCGACATCGAAACCCAGCTCATCCAGTTGCCCGCAATGCGCCCCATCGCCGCCATCGTGCCAGTCGAGAGGCAGTTGAAGGCAAGTTTGACGGCGAGATGCTTCCATATCTCGAGCGGAGAGTCGGCAATCGGGAACGCGAAGTTGAAATCGCGGCGCTCCGGCCAGGCGGCGGCAAGCTTCGCAGCCGCATCAGCAAACGCCGCGTCCGCACCAGGCACGTTCAGCACCACCGCCACGGCGCAGGGGAAGCCCTCGATGCGCTCCGGCGCGGGCTCGTTGCCGATCATGTAGGTGAGGAGGTCGGAATACTTGATGAGCGGCGGATTGTCTATGAACGACTGCGGCATGCCGAGGGAACGCGCATCGTCGCTCGTGAACTCGAGGCAGCGCGGATGGCGGCGCATCATCTCGGACCAGCATTCCTCGGTCGTGTGAAGCGGATTCTTCACGAACGCCCAGCTCTGCGAAAAGCCCTTCTCGCGGCTGGAGCGGAGCGGCGGAATCATGAACGTCGGTGCGCGCTCGGTGTTGTCGGTGAAAAGGTCGAGCATGCACTTGTCCGCGAGATACGTGATGCGGCCGCCCGCCTCATAGACGCCCTTTTCAAGCTCTATCGCATTGACGAGTCCGTCGCGTCCCTCGGGCGATTCTAGTCCGGCAAGAAGTTTCTCGAACGCGATGGTGTAGTCATCGGATGTCTCCTTCGCGAAGCGCGGCAGAACGCGGCAAAGCGCGGCCTCGAGTGCGCAGCTTCCGAGAAGCTGCTCACTGCTCGTCGCCTGCATGCGCGTAGAGCCGGCGACGGACATGGAGCCGCAGTAGAGGTCGATTACCGTAACCTTCGGATTGTCGATCGCCTCGCGGCAGCGATCGAGATGCTTGCGGAGGATGTCCGCCGGGTTGTTGAACACGAGGAAGCACTTCGCGCCGTGTTCGGCGGCATACTTGAGCGTTCCAAGGACGGACGACGTTTCGCCGCCCTCGGTTATCGCGACGAACGTATCGCCTTCGCCGACGTTGAGTGCGGCGGCCTGGCGGCGTCCGCCTTCGGCGTAGTCCTCGAAGAACTCCACGGAGCGGATGAGCGCGAAGTCGCCGCCGGTCATTATGGACGCGATTCGGTCGGCGAGCTTCAGTTCCTCCGGCGTAAGTTCCGCCGCGCGGCGGTAGAAGAAGTCGCGCCACATCGATTCAAGGAGAATGGAGAGGCGGCCTGTCGCGCCGCAGCCGGAGAAGATGATGCGGGGGAGTTTGGGAGTGGAGGAGTTGGGAGTGGGGGAGTTAGGAGTGGAGGAGTTGGGAGTTGTTAGAGTCTCGACCATTGAGTCTACAAGGCTCTTGAACTCCGGGGAGGCGAAGACGTGGCGCATTGTTATCGCTATCTGCCTGTCGCCGCGCTGGAGACACTGGACGCCCGCGAGCGTCGAACGCTTGAAGTCTTCCTCGAGCGTCGCGGTAATAGGGTTCGACTGCTCGGTCGGCAGAAACCCGAGCTGGAACTGCTTCTCGTTGTCAATGAAGTCGCGCGCCTTCGCTTTCGCGCTCTCGCTAATTACAATCTTTTCCATGACGCTCTACATTATACTAAAACACACCGTATCATTTAACCACATTTTTCGTATCTATCCACCAAAGTATTTTGGTACAATATATTGCATCATGACCACAAATAGAACATTCCGCGTATTGGTTGCGCTTTCGCTCGCAAGCGCAGCGGGACGCAAGAAGCTCAACGGTGTACACAGATTCCTGAGCGAAGGCTACGACTGGGACATGGAGCTCATACGCGTCGAGGGCGACCTAACGGCTGAAGCGCTGACGAGTGCGAGCCGTTCGCGATTCGACGGAATGCTCATCGGCATTGCGGGAAAGTGCGAACTAAGGACGCTACATGCCGACACGGAATCTCCAACCGTCTTCATCGACGAACTTAGCGCAAGCACGATTGAAAGGCTTCCCCTTTGCGTGTTCGTGAACGACAACGCAAAGGAAATCGCGCAGTCCGCCGCGAAGCACCTCCTGTCCTGTCCGGGAATTCGGTCTTTTGGATTCGTCCCCACTCGCGTCCCGTCCAGCTGGTCGCAAGACCGCCAGACAGCCTTTGCGGCGGCTCTTCAGAAGAGCGGTAGAAGTCTGGCTATCTACGATGGACATGGCGATTCACGTGAGGCGCTCGGGAAGTGGCTGCTTGGGCTGGAGAAACCGTCGGCCGTTCTTGCGGCTTTCGACGACCGCGCGCACGATGTGCTTGAGGCGTGCCGGACATACGGAATCGACATACCTGGGCAGCTTTCGGTGCTTGGTATAGGAAACGACGAACCGATATGCGAAATGTCGGTTCCCGCCCTCTCCAGCGTGGCGGTCGACTTCGAGCGCGAAGGATACATAGCAGCGCGCGAATTACAGGCGATGATGCTCCGGCACCGCATTCCGGCGAAGAGGACAATTCTGTGCGGCGTCAA
The DNA here is from genome assembly GCA_015061665.1 of Lentisphaerota bacterium. GTDB lineage: Bacteria > Verrucomicrobiota > Kiritimatiellia > RFP12 > UBA1067 > UBA1067. Next base: position 2,028 of record SUWC01000081.1, on the reverse strand, counting down.
AGAAGTTGTATTTCGCGCCTCGACGTCTGCGATAAAGACCCCGGCGGCTCTTGTGCAGCGGGCAAAGGAATTCATCGACCAGCACGCGCTTGAAGGGATAACGGCGTCCGACGTCGTCGCCCGACTGCACGTCTCGCGCAGCCTTGCCGACCTCAGGTTCCGCGAAGTGACGGGAACATCGATTCTCGAGGCGATACTCGCCCGGCGGCTCGACGAGGTGAAGCGGCTGCTGCGCGAGACGAATCTGCGCATCTCCGAAATCGCCGCTCGATGCGGCTACCGCGACGCCAACTATCTGAAGAACCTCTTCAAGAAACGAACCGGAATGTCAATGCGCGAATGGCGTGCGCAGAGCGCTCCGCAAGAAGTCATTAAAAAACAACTACAACGACTTACCGCCTGTTGAATGCTCCGATATCGAGTCGCGTTTGAAGGTAAACAAGAAGCCGTACATCACAAACAGTGCGCCGACAACGTATGACGCGCCCATCAGCATAAAGCCGATCTCGAAGCCGCGCACGCCGTATCTCTGCGAAAGCGCCCCCATCACCACCCCCGAAAGTCCCCCGAAGAGGAATGCAAACACGGTGAATATCCCCACGGAAGTCGACCTGTATTGCGCAGGCACGACGTCGAAGAGCGTCGCATGCGTGTTCACCTCGAAGAACCCCCGGAAAACGCCGTACGCAGCAGTCATCGCAATCATCGCGGCGGCGGACGGCATCAGCCCGATTGCGACAAGGCACGGAGCGCCGCACAGCATCGAGACGAACTGGAAGGCAATGCGAAAGCGCGGCATCCTTTTCACAAACCGGTCGGTAAGGACGCCTCCGGCAAGAATCGCCGCAAACGCAAAAAGATGGTGCCAGAGCATCGTCTGCGTCCCCGCCTCGCCGACGGTCGTCCCGAATTTCGTCGCCATGTACTTCGGCGCCCAGAAGAGGTAGGCGTTGTTGACGAACACGATGGCCACGAATCCTGCCATGGCGCAGATGGCCGTCGGGGTCTTGAAGAAGTACCTTACGCCAGAAAGGAACGATTCCTTTTTCGCGGGGCCGTCGCTTCCGGTAGACGCCCTCGGCGCACCGTCCTTCAATGCGAACACAAAGAAAAGCCCAAGCAGAAAGCCGGCGCCGCCGAACACCATGAACACGTGGCGCCATGTTCCGAGAAGCCCCAAGGCCCACGCGGTGATCACGCCGGACGTCATAAGCCCAAAGTAAAGCGCACCCTGGTGTATGGAAAGCGCGATGGAGCGCGTCTCCTTGTGGAAAGCGGCGATCAGCGGCGGATAGCATGGGCCGTAGAAGCTCTCGCCGACCCCCGTCGCTACCGACCGGAAGAACATCACGACGAAGAACGCAGGCACGACGAACCCGAAGATGCTCCAGTCGCCGACAAAGCCCATCATGAACGTCATGAACGACCACGCCATCAGCGAACAGGTAATTATCCACTTGCGCGAGAAACGGTCTCCGACAGGCCCGGCGATGAACGCCATGCCGGCGAGCGTCCAGCTGAGGACAGAGTTGATCCAGCCGATCTGGACATCCGTGAGGCCCAAGTCCTTCTGGATCGGAATCGTGAGAAGCCCGAACAGCGCCCTGTCCGCCTGGTGGAAGAAGAACGCGCAACTGAGCATCGCCACAAGAATCCACTTGTAGGACTTGGACGTTGTCGCGGTTGTTTCGCCCCCGACAAAGCCGTGCGCATTGGTTTTCGAGATGTCGCTGATATGATTCCTGTCCATGCGGAAATTATATCAAAAAACAACGTATCTTTTAGACGAAAGTTCCGTTTGTTTCAGCCAAATATATTTGCTGCAGCGCTTTTCAACCAAGGAAACACCCTATTTCTTTCGCCAACGATGCGCAGACTCTCCCCTCATCCTCGTGGCCTCTACCTCGCCGACCATGCCTATCTCGCGGACGCCGGGCGTGTCGATCACCATCGCCCCCGACGGCAGCATGACGAGCTCGCGGCTCGTCGTCGTGTGGCGGCCTTTCCCCGACCACTCCTGTATTTCCT
>SUWC01000005.1 GCA_015061665.1 Lentisphaerota bacterium | reverse complement strand
GACCATTCGGATTGGACACTGCGCTGCTGGCTGCTGGTTGCTGAGACACTTCCAACGCATTAAAAAACGATCCAGGGGCCCCGAAGGGGAAGGATCGGCTTTTAATGCGTTGGCCGTACTATCCCCCCAATGTGGTATGCACAGGAGACGGATGTTTTGGTATAATGTTTGGCGAACTTAAAAGGGAGTCTAAAAATGGCAATCAAAGACAGCGTCAGGCTGACGCCGAACGTAAGGCATCTAGTGTGGGGCAGCGAGAGTTGGGAGGCCAGCGTCCGCGAGGATGCGCCCACCCCTGTCGCGGAGGGTCCGCTCGCAGGCACCGCGCTTCGCGATCTCGTACCAGGCTTTCCTCTGCTGGTGAAAGTCATCGACGCGAAGAACAGGCTTTCGGTTCAGGTCCATCCCAACAACGCGAACGCCGCGCTGACTGGCGGCGAGCCCAAGACGGAGATGTGGTGCGTGCTAAAGGGCGGCCCCATATATGCTGGGCTCAGGCCTGGCGTGGGCCCTGCGGATATTGAGTCCGCCGTCGCCAGCGGCAAGTTCGAGGACCTTCTCGTATGCCACGACGCGAAGCCCGGCGACATCTTCTTCATCCCGGGCGGGCTTGTCCACGCGATCGGCGACGGAGTGAAGCTGTTCGAGGTCCAGCAGTCCTCCGAGACGACATACCGCCTCTACGACTGGGGGCGCATGGGCGTGGACGGCAAGCCGCGTCAGCTTCACATCGCGGAGTCGCTCAAGTCCATTGACTTTTCGCTTCCCGTTCCCGATCCCAGGGGCGTGACGAAGGTTGACTGCCCCTATTTTCACTTCCGCCGCATTGACGCCGGCGCGAAGGCTACGACGGATGCCGAGATCACGGTCGTGCACTATCCCGAGACGTCCGAGACGTGGCTGGTCCCCGCGGGGACGGAAGTCGCAGGGCCCGCCTTCACGACGACGTACTGAACGAATTCACCTGGAATCCGCTTATAGCAACTTAAAGCAAATTCAAATCACGTGGAAAATACATGAAGACGAAAATAGCAATGGCAGCCGCTGCCGCAGTCGCGGCGCTCGCATCGTTCGCCGAAACTTCAGCCGACCAGGAGTCGCGCATTCTGGAAAGGATCCCGCTTGTCTTCGAGCGCGCCGAGGCACAGGCGAAGATGCTCGACGGCGTGATGTCCGAAAAGCCGAGGCTTTACGACTGGAAGCACCTTCCTCCCGCGAAGGGGACCCAGGGCTTCGGCGACGTGAAGGACAAGGGCGACTTCGTGTTCCCCCGCAGCTGGACGCGCGGGACGTACAAGGTGGAGCCGCCGATCGGCTGGACGACAGGCTTCTTCCCCGGCGAGCTGTGGATGCTCTACCGATACACCGGCAAGCCCGAGTGGAAGGCCGCGGCGGAGCGCTGGACCGAAAAGCTCGAGCCTGCGCGCCACTTCACGAAAAACCACGACATGGGCTTCATGTTCCTGTGCAGCTACGGGCTGGGGATCAAGTACGGCGGACACGGCGAGGACTACGCGGCCGTCATACGCGACGCTGCCAATGCGCTTGCCACGCGCTTCAGTCCGAAGCTTGGCCTGATCCGCAGCTGGGATTCGCCGAGGTTCATGAACTTCCCTGTGATCATCGACTCCATGATGAACCTCGAGATGATGTGCGAATACGGGCATCGCGACATGGCGACGACCCACGCCAACAAGATAATGCGGACGCATTTCCGTCCCGACGACTCGGCTTACCACGTCGTCGACTGGAACCCGAAGACGGGGCTGATCTTCGCGAAGTACGCATGGCAGGGCGCGTGCGTCGACACTGCATGGAGCCGCGGACAGGGCTGGGCGGTATACGGCTTCACGATGATGTACCGCGAGACGGGCGACAAGGCGTACCTCGAACGCGCCGAGAGGTCCGCCAAGTGGATACTCTCCGCCCCGACGCCGGAGGACGGCGTGCCGTACTGGGACTACGGCGCCGTTGGGACGGACGACGGAACCGCTGCGCGCGACGCTTCCGCCGCGGCGATCATGGCGTCCGCCCTGATCGAGCTTGCCGGACACACTGGCAACGCAGCCTACCGCGCGCACGCGGTCAAGATGCTCTCGTCGCTCGCATCTGACGCGTACCTCTCGAAGGAAGGGGAGAACGGAGGTTTCCTCCTTATGCATTCGACGGGCAGCCATCCAGAGGACACGGAGATCGACGCGTCGATCAACTACGCCGACTACTACTTCCTCGAGGCGCTGCTGAGGCTTGCGGGACTCGACAAGACGGCAAAATAAAAGCAAACGGACAAAGCTTAAGGGAGGAAAGGCAAATGGGCTTCTTCGAATATATCATCGGACTTGGCGCGGCGGTCATGATGCCGGTCATCTTCACCGCTCTTGGGACATGCATCGGGATCAAGTTCTCGAAGTCGCTCAAGTCGGGGCTTCTCGTCGGCGTGGGCTTTGTCGGGCTGGGCGTCGTAACGGCGCTGCTGACGACGAGCCTCGGTCCGGCGCTCGGCGAGATGATGCGCATCTTCGGGCTCAGGCTCGACGCGTTCGACATGGGCTGGCCGGCCGCGGCGTCCGTCGCGTACAACACGCTTGTCGGCGCGTTCATCATCCCCGTCTGCTTCGGAGTGAACCTCGCGATGTTCGCCTGCGGGGTGACGCGCACCGTCAACATCGACCTCTGGAACTACTGGCACTACGCGTTCATCGGCTCGGTCGTCTACTTCGTCACGGGATCGCTCGGCTGGACGTGCCCCGTCGCGTGGGGGTACTTTGCCGCCGTCATCTGCTTCATCGTGACGATCGTCATGGCGGACCTCACGGCGGACGGGTTCCAGAAGTTCTATCCCAAGATGGAGGGCATCTCGATTCCCCAGCCGTTCTGCCAGAGCTTCACGCCGTTTGCCGTCGCGGTCAACTGGCTTCTCGACCGCATCCCCGGCTTCGACAGGCTGAAAATCGACGCGGAGGGGATGAAGAACAAGTTCGGCCTCTTCGGCGAGCCGCTCTTCCTCGGCGTGATCATCGGCGTCCTCATCGGGTTCCTCGCGACCCCGACATTCGACAAGGTCAAGCTTGCATGGGCGGCGTCGGGCTTTTCCTCGTTCACGGCCGCCCACGTCAAGGCGTTCGGCTCGGGCTTTGTCGCCGACCTGCCCAAGGTGCTTGGGCTCGGCATCAAGATCGGCGCGGTCATGGAGCTGATTCCGCGCATAACGGCTCTCTTCATCGAGGGGCTGAAGCCCATCGCGGACTCCACGCGCGAGCGCCTGGCGAAGCGCTTCAGCGGGATGAAGCTCAACATCGGCATGAGCCCCGCGCTCGTCATCGGGCATCCCGCCACGCTTGTCGTCTCGATTCTCCTCATCCCGGTCACGATCGTCCTCGCCGTTGTCCTGCCGGGCAACAAGTTCCTTCCGCTCGCCTCGCTTGCGGGAATGTTCTACCTCTTCCCCTGCGTCCTGCCGATAACGAAGGGCAACGTGGTCAAGACGTTCGTCGTGGGGCTTGTCGCGATGGTCGTCGGGCTCTACTTCGTGACGGACCTTGCGCCGCACTTCACGCTTGCGGCCGCGGACGTCTTTGCGAAGACGGGGGACAAGGCGGTGCAGATTCCGGATGGATTCCAGTCCGGCGCGGCGCTTGACTTCGCCTCGGCGCTGATGTGCTGGGTGATCTTCCATGCGACCGTGACGCTCAAGTGGATCGGCGCCGGAGTTCTCGCCCTCGGCTCGGTTGCGCTGATGGCCTACAACCGTCACCGCATCCGCTCGGCGGCCTGAGGCGCGCGCACCTCCCTGCTCTGTTGTCCAACGCAGACCGGCGATATAACGCCTGATGTCTGACAACGAAATGACCATAGGAACAGCCTATGGTCATTTCGTTGTATTTCCAATTGGCCGAGTGGGCTGCTCTCGTGATAAAATTCTAACTGTTTTGCGCGGCGGAGGAGGTTTCCGGCTGTGCGGGACAATGAGTAAAAAACGAAAGGAGCCACAAGATGAGCAACAACAAGACACTGCATTCTCTGACAATCGCCGCCGCCGTTTCCGGAATCCTGTGCGGGAGCGCGCTTGCAGAGGCGACACACGGAACCTGGATAGGCGTCGGCGTAAAGGGTAACCTTGACACGAACAAGGTTTATTCTGTTAACGCAAGCTTGGAAGGACGTTTCGGAGAGGACGAACTGAACGAGCAGCACACGATCGTCGGATTCGGCATAAAGCCGTTCGACTGGCTGACGATTGGTCCGCACTACCACGTGATAGACTCGCGAAAGGAGAAGGCCGGCGGAGGCCACTACTGGGAGAAGGAACACCGCGTCGCCGTCGACATTACGCCGTCCATCACTCTCGGCGGATGGAAGATATCCGACAGGAGCAGGATTGCGCACCGCGACTTCGAGAACTCCCAGAGCTTCTGGCGCTACCGCAACCGCATCCAGGTCAACGCCCCCTGGAAGTGGACCGACTGGAAGATCAACCCCTACGCCTCCTGGGAGTTCTTCCTCGACGACGGCAAGCCCTCCAAGCACGTCCGCAAGAACGACAAGTTCGACCAGTGGCGCTTCGTGACCGGAGCGACCGCGAAGATCACAGACAACCTCTCGCTCAACCTCTACTACCTCCTCCAGGAGAAGAAGGACACCTCCGACCACGACTGGAGCGCAAATCACGTCGTCGGTCTCAATGCAACGTTCAGCTTCTGAAACGCAGGGGCTGAAGCAATGAAAAACAAAGTCGACAAGAAAGGATCACCAACATGGACAAGAAATTCATCGCAGCGGCATCGGCCGCCCTTATCTCCGGCATCGCTCTCGCGGCTCCGATCGAGCTCCTGAACGTCTCCTACGACCCGACGCGCGAGCTCTACCGCGCCTACAACGAGGAGTTCACGCGCTACTGGAAGGACAAGACGGGACAGGAGGTCGTCGTCAAGCAGTCGCACGGCGGCAGCGGAAAGCAGGCCCGCGCGGTAATCGACGGCGTAAAGGCCGACATCGTGTCGCTCGCGCTCGGCTATGACATCGACGCGATCACGTTCACCGGCAGCAAGCTCGTCAACCGCGACTGGCAGTCGAAGTTCCCGCTCAACTCGTCGCCCTACACCTCGACAATCGTCTTCCTCGTCCGCAAGGGCAACCCCAAGGGCCTCAAGACGTGGGAGGACCTCGTCAAGCCCGGCGTCGAGGTGATCACCCCGAACCCGAAGACGTCCGGCGGCGCGCGATGGAACCAGCTCGCCGCGTGGGGCTACATCCTCGAACGCGAGCTCGGCGACATCAAGAAGGTGCGCGATCCTAAGTTCAAGGACGAGGTGAAGAAGGCCGAGGAGGTCGCGACCGATTACCTGCGTCAGCTCTACGCCCATGTGCCCGTCCTCGATTCCGGCGCACGCGGCTCCACGACGACGTTCGTGCAGCGCAAGATCGGCGACGTGCTTCTCGCATGGGAGAACGAGGCCATCCTCTCCGTCAAGGAACTCGGACCCGACGCGTTCGACATCGTCGTCCCGCCGGTGACGATTCTCACCGAGCCGCCCGTGGCCGTCGTCGACAAGAACGTCGATGCGCGCGGACCGGAGATCAGGGCTCTCGCGACAGAGTATCTCAACCACCTGTATTCGCCCGAGGCCCAGAAGATCATCGCCCACTACGGATACCGTCCGCAGCATCCCGAGCACGCCGATCCCGAGGACCTGAAGAGCTTCAGCAACGCGCGTCTCATCAAGCTGGAAGCCCTCTATCCGAGCTGGCGCGTCGCGCAGAAGGTCCACTTCTCCGACGGCGGTCTCTTCGACAAGGTCTACGCAGGAGCGAAGTAAGCCATGTCCGACCTCGCGCAGACAGCCGAGCTTTCCGCGAGCCTCGCGGACGCGTCCGCCACGGACGCGCTCCGCTGGGCGGCGGACAACTTCCGGGGACGGGTCGTCTTCGCGACCTCGCTCGGCGCGGAAGACCAGGTGATCACGGACATCATATTCCGCAACCATCTGGACATCCCAGTGGCGACGCTCGACACGGGGCGACTCTTCCCGGAGACCTACGATCTCATCGCGGAAACCGAGAAGCACTACGGAGCGCGGATCCAGGTCTACGCGCCGCCGCGCGAACCGCTCGAGAACTTCGTGCTCGCGAACGGAGTCAACGCCTTCCGCGAGTCCGAGGCGCTGCGCCACGAGTGCTGCCGCATCCGCAAGCTAGAGTCGCTGAAGCGTCTCCTGGAGGGGAAGGACCTGTGGATCTGCGGACTCCGCCGCGGACAGGGCGTGACGCGCGGCGGCGCCGAGCGGCTTTCGCGCGACGAGGCGAACGGACTCCTCAAGCTCGCGCCGCTCGTCGACTGGAGCGAGGAGAAGGTGTGGGAGTACATTCGCTTCTGGAACGTGCCCTACAACCCGCTCCACGACCGCGGCTTCCCGTCGATCGGCTGCGCCTGCTGCACGCGGGCGGTGAAGCGGACGGAGGACGTGCGTGCCGGACGCTGGTGGTGGGAGGCGCCTGAGCACCGCGAGTGCGGACTTCACGCGCGCCTGGAGAAGGCGAAGGAACTCAGATAGCGGCGAGAAGCGCCGTCATGACGAAGGGATGGGAATCATCATGGATGAGAATTACGACATAAGCCAGCTGAAGCAGCTCGAAGCCGAGTCGATACAGATATTCAGGGACGCCGCGGCGCAGTTCGAGCGGCCGGTGCTCCTGTACTCCATCGGCAAGGACTCGGGAGTGCTCGTGCGCCTCGCGCAGAAGGCGTTCTACCCCGGACGCATCCCGTTCCCCCTGCTGCACATCGACAGCACGTGGAAGTTCCGCGAGATGATCGAGTTCCGCGACCGCTTCTGCCGCGAGGCGGGGCTCGACCTCATCGTGCATGTCAACGAGGAAGGACGCCGCGCGGGCGTCAATCCGTTCGACTACGGCAGCCGCAAGTACACGGACATCATGAAGACGCAGGCACTCAAGCAGGCTCTCAAGGCCGGACGCTACGACGTCGCCTTTGGCGGCGCGAGGCGCGACGAGGAGAAGAGCCGCGCGAAGGAGCGCGTGTTCTCGTTCCGCGACGCGTACCAGCAGTGGGACCCCAAGAACCAGCGTCCCGAGCTGTGGAACCTCTACAACGGACGCGTCAATCCCGGCGAGAGCGTGCGCTGCTTCCCGCTCTCCAACTGGACGGAGACGGACGTCTGGCAGTACATCCGCCTCGAGAAGATTCCGCTTCCGGAGCTCTACTTCGCGAAGCCGCGTCCCGTCGTCGAACGCGACGGCACGCTCATCATGGTGGACGACGAGCGCATGCGCCTCGAGCCGGGCGAGGAGCCGCAGACGCGCGTCGTGCGCTTCCGCACGCTCGGATGCTATCCGCTCACCGGCGCCGTCGAATCCTCCGCCACGACGGTCGAGGAGATTGTCGCCGAGATGCTCGAGAGCCGCACGAGCGAGCGCTCGACGCGCGTCATAGACCACGACGGAGATTCGTCGATGGAGCAGAAGAAAAGGGAGGGATATTTCTGATGGACAAGATCGCCCAGTATCTCGACGCGCACGAGAAGAAGAGCCTTCTCAGGTTCCTCACGTGCGGCAGCGTGGACGACGGAAAGTCCACGCTCATAGGAAGGCTTCTCTACGATTCGAAGCTGATATTCGAAGACCAGCTCGCGTCGCTCAGAAGCGCAAGCGCGGCGCACGGAACGACCGGCGCAGGCGAGATAGACTACGCCCTCGTGCTCGACGGACTCAAGGCCGAGCGCGAGCAGGGCATCACGATCGACGTCGCCTACCGCTATTTCGCGACGCCCCGCCGCAAGTTCATCATCGCCGACTGCCCGGGACACGAGCAGTACACGCGCAACATGGCGACCGGCGCCTCTACGGCCGATCTCGCCGTCATACTCGTCGATGCGCGGCACGGCGTCGTCACGCAGACGCGCCGCCACGCGTTCATTGTCTCGCTGCTCGGCATCAAGCATGTCGTCGTCGCAGTCAACAAGATGGACCTCGTCGACTACTCGAAGGAGCGTTTCGACGAAATCGTTCGCGAGGCGGCGCCGCTTGTCGCGAATGCGGAACCCGTGTTCATCCCCGTCTCGGCGCTCAAGGGCGTCAACGTGACGACTCGCTCGCCGCAGGAGATTCCGTGGTACAGCGGTCCGTCGCTTTTGGAACATCTTGAGTCGGTCGACATCGCTTCCGGCCGCAACCTTGAGGATTTCCGCTTTCCGGTGCAGTATGTGCTGCGTCCCGATCTAAATTTCCGCGGATTCGCGGGAACCGTGGCGTCGGGCGTGGTCCGTCCTGGCGACGCAGTCACGGTGCTTCCGTCCGGCAAGACGTCCCGCGTCGCGCGCATCGTGACGGCCGACGGCGATCTCCCCTACGCGTTTCCGCCGCAGTCCGTCGTGCTGACGCTCGAGGACGAGATCGACATTTCGTCCGGAGATCTCATCGTCCACACCGGAAAACTCCCCGAGGTGTCCTCGGCGTTTTCCGCGAACATCGTGTGGATGGACCATGAACAGCTCGTGCCTGGCAAGGAGTATCTCTTCCGCCACGGCTCGGGATGGCGCAAGGCGTACGTCAAGGAGATTACCGCGCAGATCGACGTCAACACGCGCGAGCGACTTCCGGCGGCGAAGCTCGGACTGAACGCCATCGCGGAGGTAGTCGTGGAGACTACGACGCCACTCGCGTTCGACCCCTACGAGCGCAACCGCGCGACGGGACGCTTCATACTCGTCGACCCGATCAGCAACCAGACCGCAGCCGCGGGAATGATCATCGCCGCCGTCGCTCCGACGCGCAGGGCGGTGTACCATACGTCCGGCGCTGTCGTCGCGATAACCGGCGCGCATGCCGCCGAAATCGCGGAACGGCTCGCTTCGAAACTTCCGGCAATTCGCTTTGAGGCAAGTGCGGACCGCACCGTAGAAGGGCAGGTCGAGGAGATAATCGACCTTCTCGTCGAGCGGCACGTTCTTCCGGATCCCGCCGCCGACGGATTCATCATTTGACGCGGAAGGAGATCGCACATGGATATAAAGTGGAAGAAATACAGCGTCCTCCCTGGCTTCGGTCCGAGCTTCGCCGCTACGGTCGTGTGGCTCGGCATCCTTGTGCTGCTGCCGCTATCCACATTGGTCGTGAACACTCTTGCGATCGGATTCGAGGAGATGCCCTACCGCGTGATATCCGACGGCGCGCCGACGGGCGAGACCGTCTATCTGCGTGCGGGCGATACGGACGACAAGACGATCGCGCCTGCGGACGCCGATCTTTCTGCGGAGACAGTCGCCGCCGTCGCGTACGGAGAGGCAGCCGAAGTGTCGCCGGCCGAAGTGGAGCTCCAGGAGGTGACGCGCGGCGAGCGCATACGCGCCGGACTCGTTCGCGGATTCCCGAAGTTCGTCGAGAAGGCGTTCAGTCCGCGCGTGCTCGCGTCGTTCCGCGTGACGTTCGGCACCGCGCTTCTCGCCGCGCTCGTCAACCTGTTTCTCGGCGGAATCATCGCGTACGCCCTCGTGCGCATAAAGATACCCGGCAAGCGCATCCTTGACGCGCTCATCGACCTTCCGTTCGCGATGCCGACCGCAATCTGCGGAATCGCCATGGTGACGATGTACGCGCCTAACGGTCCGATCGGCTCGCTCGCCGCAAAGCTCGGAATAAAGATCGCCTTTACGCCGCTCGGCATCACGCTTGCGCTCCTTTTCATCGGACTTCCCTTCGTTGTGCGCGCTCTCCAGCCGGCGCTTATCGACCTCGGCACGGAACTCGAGGACGCGGCGATGTCGCTCGGAGCCTCGCGCATCACGGCGTGGCGGCGGGTTATCGTCCCGACACTCGCGCCCGCGCTGCTCACGGGCTTCTCGCTCGCGTTCGCGCGCGGACTCGGCGAGTACGGCACGGTGATCTTCATCGCCGGCAACGCGCCGATGAAGACCGAGATCACCTCGCTTCTCATCGTGACGCAGCTGGAGCAGTTCGACTATGCGGGCGCGACGGCCATTGCGCTTGCAATGCTCACGATTTCCCTGCTCCTAATATTCGGCATCAACAGATTCTTCAGCGGGAGGCACCATTCATGATACGTACTGACAGACATTCCACAAGATTCGCCTTCCATGTCGTCGTCGGAACGCTTGCCGTTCTCACGATTGCGGTAATTCTCGTGCTGCCGCTCGGCATCATCGTCAAGGAGGCCTTTTCAAAGGGGTTCGCCGCTTGGTGGAACGCGCTTCGCGACGCGGACACGCTGTCGGCCGTGAAGCTGACGCTGCTCACGACAGCGATCGTCGTGCCGGTAAACACCGTGATGGGCGTCGTGATGGCGTGGGCGATTGCGAAGTTCGACTTCAAGGGCCGCACTTTCCTCATCTCGCTCATCGACCTGCCGTTCGCGGTTTCGCCGATAGTCGCGGGACTCATCTTCATCCTGTTGCTCGGACCGCGCAACGGATGGATCGGGCCCTGGCTCGACGCGCGCGGCATCCGGCTTGTCTTCTCGACCGCGGGCGTGATCATCGCGACGCTCTTTGTGACGTTCCCGTTCGTCGTGCGCGAGCTGATACCGCTGATGCGCGAGCAGGGAACGATGGAGGAGCAGGCGGCGCTTTCGCTCGGCGCGAGCCCGTGGAAGATGTTCTGGCGCGTCACGCTCCCGAACATCCGCTGGGGACTTCTCTACGGAGTCATCCTCTGCCTTGCGAGGTCCGTCGGCGAGTTCGGCGCGGTATCCGTCGTCTCCGGACACATCAGGGGCGAGACGAACACGCTTCCGCTGCACGTCGAAATCCTTTACAACGAATACAGTTTCACCGCGGCGTTCGCGGCGGCAAGCGTACTGTCGCTCGTCGCCGTCGTGACGATAACGGTCAAGAGCTTTCTGGAGCGCCGCATCCACCGGAAGGGGGCATGATCCATGAGCATAGAAATCAACCACATCAGCAAGCACTACGGCGACTTCCAGGCGCTGGACGACATCTCGCTCACGATACCTACGGGCAAGCTCGTCGCGATACTCGGTCCGTCCGGCTGCGGCAAGACGACGCTCCTGCGCACTGTCGCGGGACTGGAGCGGGCGGACGAAACGCCCGGCGCCGACATTCTCTTCGACGGCGTCTCGGCGCTCAACTCGCCGGTGAACCGCCGCAAGGTCGGGTTCGTCTTTCAGCATTACGCGCTCTTCCGCCAGATGACGGTCGCGGACAACGTTGCGTTCGGGCTCACGGTCAAGCCGCGCGCGGAGCGACCCGACAAGGCGACGATCAAGAAGCGCGTCGCCGACATGCTCGATCTCGTGCAGCTCTCGCGCCTCGGCTCGCGATACCCCGACGAGCTTTCGGGCGGACAGCGCCAGCGCGTCGCGCTCGCGCGGGCGCTCGCCATCGAACCGAAGGTCCTGCTTTTGGACGAGCCGTTCGGCGCGCTCGACGCGCAGGTGCGCGCATCGCTCCGCCACTGGCTGCGCCATCTCCACGACACGATCAACGTGACCTCCATCTTCGTCACGCACGACCAGGAGGAGGCGCTTGAGGTGTCCGACCAGGTCGTCGTCATGAACAAGGGGCGCATCGAGCAGATCGGATCGCCGAACGAGCTCTTCTCCAATCCGAAGACGGAGTTCGTGATGAACTTCCTCGGAGAGGTCAACATCTTCCACGGACGCTTCGAGCGCGACAAGGCGGTGTTCGGCGCGAAGGGCGCTGAGCGCGATGAGGCGGAGGCGAAGATGCTCGTCCGTCCGCACGATTTCGCGATCCGCCGCGCGCGTCCGAGCGAAGGCGGAATCGCGGCGGAGGTGATCCGAGTCCTTACGGCCGGCGCGCTCGTGAAGATCGAGCTTGTCGACGAATCGCGCAACCTGCTGTATGTCCACCAGTCGCACGCCGAGTATGTCGCAGACCCCGTGAAGGTCCAGGACAAGGTGTGGCTCGTCGCGACGTCGCAGCGCATATTCCGCAACGGCGAGGACTGGAGCGGAGACTATGTGATCTGAGGGAGGGTCGCGCATGGGTTTCAATACGGATGTACTTTATGCGGGCCGGCAGGAGGCCGCGTCGCAGGGCGCGACGATAGCGCCCATCGTGCAGTCGAGCGCGTTCGCGTACCGGACGATGGAGGACCTGGAGCGCGTGTTCGCGAACCGCGCGCCCGGGTTCGTCTACACGCGCGTCGGCAATCCGACCGTCGCGGCGTTCGAGCGGCGCGTCGCCGCGCTGGAGCACGGTTTCGCCGCCGTCGCGTGCGCGTCAGGAATGGCAGCCGTGGCGCAGACGTTCCAGACCATCCTCACCGCCGGCGACGAGGTTCTCGCATCCGCCGGACTCTACGGCGGCACGATCCAGTTCAACGCGCTTCTGCGGAACCTCGGCATAACGGTTCGGTACGTTCCGCATTTTACGCCCGACGAACTCGAGTCGCTCGCCACGGAGCGGACGCGCCTCGTGTTCGGCGAGGTGATTTCGAATCCCGGGCTTGGCGTTACGGACATCCGCGCGGTGGCGGAGTGGTCGCACGCGCACGGACTTCCCCTCGTCCTCGACAGCACGACCGCGACGCCGTTCCTCGTCCGTCCGCTGGAGCTCGGAGCCGACATCGTCATCCATTCGACGTCCAAGTACATCAACGGATCGGGCAACGGCGTTTCGGGAATAGTCGTCGACTCCGGGCGCTTCCGCTGGGACTTCGACCGCTATCCCGCGCTCGCGCCATTCCGGCAGTTCGGTCCGCTCGCCGCGCACGTGCGCCTGCGGCAGGACGTGATGCCGTGCTTCGGCGGATGTCTCGCGCCGTTCAACGCCTATCTCAACCTCGTCGGCGTGGAGACGCTCGGACTCCGCATGGAGCGCATCTGCCGCAACGCGTCCGCGCTCGCGCACGCGCTCGCCGCGATTCCCGGCGTGACGGTCAACCATCCGTCACTCGACGCGCATCCGCAGTCCGCGCTCGCGCGACGTCAATTCCGCGACGGACTCGCAGGCGGAATACTCACGCTCCGTCTCGGCTCGCGCGAGCGCGCTCTGCGTACTGCCGAGAGGCTTAGGTACGCCACCATCGCCTCCAACATCGGAGACGTGCGAACGCTCGTCATCTATCCGGCCACTACGCTTTTCGCGCACAACACGCCGGAGGAACGCACGGCCGCAGGTGTGTTCGACGACACGCTGCGGGTGAGCGTCGGGATCGAGGATCCAGAGGACCTCGTGCAGGATTTCACAACCGCAATCGAAACAGACACCAAAGGAGAACAGCAATGAAGATAACAGTTTCAGGAACGGAAAAGGAAGTGCCGGATGGACTTCCGCTCAAGGACCTCATCGTTCAGGAGAAGGTCGAGTCGCCGGAATACGTCACGGTGACGATCAACGAGAATTTCATCGCGAAGTCCGACGAGGCCGCGACCGTTCTCGCTCCGGGCGATGTCGTGGAGTTTCTCTACTTCATGGGAGGGGGCCGCTAATGGATCTTTCAGATACTCAGATAGAACGCTACTCGCGCCACATACTTCTCAAGGAAGTCGGAGCAAAGGGACAGAAGAAGCTCCTGGAGGCCAAGGTGCTGATCGTCGGCGCAGGCGGACTCGGGGCGCCCGCGGCGATGTACCTCGCCGCGGCGGGAGTCGGGACTATCGGAATCGTCGACGCCGATGTCGTGGACCTTTCGAACCTCCAGCGGCAGATCATCCACGGCACGGCGGATGTCGGCAAGCCGAAGGTGCAGTCCGCGGCCGAGACGATCGCGGCGATGAATCCGGACGTCAAGGTCGTAACGCACCGTCAGTTTGCGTATTCGGCGAACATCCGCGAACTTGTCCGTCCCTACGATTTCGTGATCGACGGTACGGACAACTTTCCGGCGAAGTTTCTCATCAACGACGCATGCGTCCTGGAGAAGAAGGCGTTCAGCCATGCCGGCATCCTGCGGTTCAACGGACAGCTCATGACGTACGTTCCCGGTCAGGGTCCGTGCTTCCGCTGCGTCTTCAAAGAACCGCCGCCGAAGGATGCCGTGCCGACGTGCCGTCAGGCTGGCGTAATCGGCGCGATGGGCGGCGTGATAGGCTCGCTACAGGCGATGGAGGCAGTCAAGTTCATCCTCGGGAAGGGCGAGCTCCTGACGGGCGCGCTGCTTACATACGACGCGCTTTCCAATAGGTTCCACAAGGTGAAGCTTCCGCCATGGAACGGAAAATGCGCCGTCTGCGGCGAGCATCCGTCGATCACCGAGCCTATCGACTACGCGCAGGCGGCGTGCGATCTCCGGAAGTGAGGTGGCGATGAAGGTTGTTATATCGAAAGCCGATTTCGACCGCATCGTGGCGCACGCGCGCTCGTGCCTCCCGGAGGAGGCGTGCGGACTAGTCGCGGGAAGCGAGGCGGAGGGCGTGCGGCGGATTGAGAAGGTCTACCTTCTCGAAAACGCCGACCATTCGAACGAGCACTTCAGCCTTCCGCCTCAGGCGCAGTTCGCCGCGATCAAGGACCAGCGGGCGAACGGCCTGCGCTCGCTCGGCAACTGGCATTCCCATCCAGAGACGCCGTCGCGTCCGTCCGAGGAGGACATCCGCCTTGCGCACGATCCGCGCGCAAGCTACCTCATCCTCTCCCTCGCCGACGCAGGGAACCCCGTCCTCAAGGCCTTCTCGATCGTCGGCGGCGTAGCGCGCGAGGACGAACTTTTGGTAAAATAGAGCCAGGAGGAAAGATATGTCGGAAAACCAGAAGATTGATTACGCGACCCTCAAGAAGGGCGGGTTCATGCGGCAGAAGCAGAAGAACCATTTCTCACTGCGGCTCGGCGTCGTAGGAGGCACCGTTACGGCGGAGCAGCTCGCGGCCGTGATCGAGACAGCGAAGACTTACGGACGCGGCTATGTGCATCTTACCTCGCGCCAGGGGATCGAGATTCCGTACATCCAGGCGAAGGACGTCGCCGCGGTGAAGGAAACGCTTGCGAAGGGCGGCGTGCAGCCGGGCGTGTGCGGACCTCGCGTGCGCACCGTGACGGCGTGTCAGGGCAGCGAGGTGTGTCCGAACGGATGCATCGACGCTCAGGCGATCGCGCGCGAGTTGAGCGAGCGCTATTTCGGACGCGAACTGCCGCACAAGTTCAAGTTCGGCGTCACGGGATGCCCGAACAACTGCCTGAAGGCCGAGGAGAACGACGTCGGCGTGAAGGGCGGACTCCGCGTCCGCTGGCGCCGCGAATCGTGCATCCGCTGCGGCGTGTGCGTGAAGGCGTGCAGGCGCGGCGCGCTGAAGCTCGACGCCGACGCGATCGTTCTCGACGAGGCGAAGTGCAACTTCTGCGGGCGCTGCGTCTTCGCGTGTCCGGTCGACGCCTGGGACACGACGCCGGGCTACATCGTCTCCTTCGCCGGAACCTTCGGCAACCGCATCGCGACGGGCGAGCCGGTCGTTCCGTTCATCGACGATCACGACGCGCTCCTGCGCGTATGCGACGCCGCGATCTCGTTCTTCGCCGAGAACGCGAAGCCGGGCGAGCGCTTCCGCGCGACGCTCGACCGCGTCGGGAACGAGAAGTTCAGGGAAGCGATAAAGGAGGCCGCCAATGGCTGATGAAAACAACGCATTAACGCCCGACGCGACAGTCGACATCACGTCCGTCGTCTGCCCGGTCACCTTCGTAAAGGCGAAGATGGCCATCGAGGAACTCGAGATCGGACAGACCCTCGCCGTGCGCATGAACGACGGCGAGCCGATCCAGAATGTGCCGCGCAGCTTCAAGGACGAAGGACACCAGGTGCTCCGCGTTTCCGACAACGGCGACGGCACGTGGACGCTCCTCGTCCGCAAGGCATCGGAGTGATGGTATAATATAGGCATGTACTTTCCTCTGTTTGTAAACCTTGACGCCCGCCCCTGCCTCGTCGTTGGGGCGGGTCCTGTCGCTTCTCGCAAGGCCGCGCAGCTCGCGGCGTTCGGCGCGGATGTGCGCACTGTGTCGCCCGAGACGTCCGGCCGCGGCTTCACGGAGTCGGACTGCGACGGTGTGGCGCTAGCGGTCGCTGCGACGGACGATGCGTCCGTAAACGCGCGCGTCGCCGCCGCGTGCCGCGCGCGGGGAATACCCGTGAACGTCGTCGACGATCCGGCGAACTGCACGTTCGTGTTCCCCGCGATTTTTGCGAAGGATCCGGTCGTCGTTGCCGTCTCGACTGGCGGCGCGTCGCCGGTCGCGGCTCGCGTAATCCGCGACCGCGCGGCGAAGGCCATTCCCGATGCGCTTGTCGCGAAGGTCGCCGCACTCGGCGCGAGACGCGAGGAGATGAAGCGCGAACTTCCCGATGCCAGGGAACGCATGCGCCACTACGAGAAGGAGCTTGAAGAATGGAAAGACTGAGAAGACTTAGAAGGACCGCCGCGATCCGCGACTTGGTCCGTGAGAACCACGTCCGCGCGGACGACCTTATCTATCCGCTGTTCGTCGCGGCCGGAAACGATTCCGTCACGCCCGTGGAGTCAATGCCGGGAGTCTCGCAGTACACGGTCGACCGCCTGGGCGAAGTCATCGACCGCGTCGTATCCGCCGGCGTGAAAGCGGTGCTTCTCTTCGGCATTCCCGACCACAAGGACGAGCAAGGCAGCGGTGCGTGGGACGAGGAGGGGCCGGTGTGCCGCGCGATACGCGCGATCAAGGCGCGCGCGCCGGGGCTTGTCGTGATTGCGGACGTGTGCCTGTGCGAATACACGAGCCACGGACACTGCGGTCTCGTCCACGACGGCTCAATTCTCAACGACGCGACGCTGCCGCTTCTCGCGAAGTCCGCCGTCGCCTACGCGCGCGCCGGAGCGGACATTGTTGCGCCGAGCGACATGATGGACGGACGCGTCGCTGCGATTCGCGCGGCGCTCGACGAATCGGGTTTCGTAGACGTCGCGGTGATGTCGTACAGCGCGAAGTTCGCGTCCGCCTACTACGGACCTTTCCGCGACGCGGCAGGCTCCGCGCCGCAGTTCGGCGACAGGCGCACGTACCAGATGGATCCAGCGAACGGACGCGAGGCGCTGCGCGAGGTCGCGGCGGATGTCGCGGAAGGCGCGGATTTCATCATCGCCAAGCCCGCGCTCGCGTACCTCGACGTTCTTGCGCGCACCTGCGACGTCTGCGACCTTCCCGTCGTCGCCTACAACGTGAGCGGCGAATACGCGATGGTCAAGGCCGCTGCTGCAAACGGATGGATCGACGAGCGGCGCGTCGTCCTCGAGAACCTTCTCGCGATGAAGCGCGCAGGGGCGAGGATGATTATCACGTATCACGCGCTCGACGCGGCGGAGTGGATTCATGAAGAGCGATGAACTCTTCGAGACAGCCTGCGGACTGATGCCCGGCGGCGTGAACTCGCCCGTCCGCGCCTGCCGGCGCGTCGGCGCGACGCCACGCTTCATCGCCTCGGCGCGCGGATCGCACATCACCGACGTCGACGGAATCGAATACGTCGACTACGTCTGCTCGTGGGGTCCGGCGATCCTCGGACACGCGCATCCCGCCGTCGTCGAAGCCGTCCGCGAGGCGGCGCGCGACGGACTCACCTTCGGCGCGCCGACGCCGCGCGAGGTCGAGATGGCGGCGCTGCTGCGCGAACTCGTCCCGTCGCTCGAGACGAGCCGCATGGTCTGCTCCGGAACCGAGGCCGTCATGAGCGCCGTCCGCGCCGCGCGCGGCTTCACGGGACGCGACGACGTCGTCAAGTTCGCGGACTGCTACCACGGACACTCCGACGGCATGCTGGTGAAGGCGGGATCTGGCGCGCTCACAGGCGCCGAGCCGGACTCCGCTGGCGTGCCTGCCGACTATGCGCGCCATACGCTCGTTGCGCCTTACAACGACATCGAGGCGGTGGAGCGCATCTTCGCCGCGCACGGATCCGACATCGCGGCAGTTGTCGTCGAGCCTGTCGCGGCGAACGCGGGAGTCATCCTGCCCAAGCCCGGCTTCCTTGAGGCGTTGCGCGAAATAACGTCGCGCCACGGCGCGCTGCTAATTTTCGACGAGGTGATCACGGGCTTTCGCCTGGCGCTCGGCGGCGCGCAGGAATACTACGGCGTGACGCCCGACCTGTCGACGTTCGGCAAGATCGTCGGCGGCGGAATGCCGGCCGCGGTCTACGGCGGACGCGCGGACGTGATGCGGACGGTCGCGCCGGAAGGTCCCGTCTACCAGGCCGGAACGCTCGCTGGGAATCCGCTCGCGACGGCGGCGGGTCTTGCGACTCTGCGGCTCCTGAAGGCCGATCCCGACATCTACGCGCGCCTCGCCGCGAAGGGCGAGCGCCTTGCGCGCGGACTGCGCGAGGTGTTCGGCGCGCGCGCGGAGGTGCCGCAGGTCGGCTCGCTCCTGAGCGTTTCGTTCCGCGACGATCCCGATGTTACGTTCGCGCGCTGGTGGCGGCTGCTTCTTTCGCGCGGCATATACGCCGCGCCGTCGCGCTTCGAGGCGATGTTCATTTCAGACGCGCATACCGACGACGACATAGACCTTGTGATCGAGGCCGCGAAGGAGTTCCGCTGATGGGTTTCGATTGGCGAGGCGAGAGCTACAAGACGCTCGGCGGCGCGTTTCGCGACGCGCGCGTCGATCTGGGCGCGGTGGATTACGCGCAGTATGTACGCCTGTCGACATGCAACCGCGAGGAAGTGTTCTTCTTCGCCACCGAAACGGACTGCGCGCGCACGCGCGCGGCGCTGACGTATCTTTTCCGTATCGCGTCCGGCCTCGAGTCGATGATACTCGGCGAATACCAGATTCTCGGACAAGTGAAGGACGCCTATCGTGCGGC
This sequence comes from Lentisphaerota bacterium, assembly GCA_015061665.1. Taxonomy (GTDB): domain Bacteria; phylum Verrucomicrobiota; class Kiritimatiellia; order RFP12; family UBA1067; genus UBA1067. Next base: position 64,009 of record SUWC01000005.1, on the reverse strand, counting down.
GTGCGCGCAAGGCCATGTCGGCAAGGAACTCGACCGCATCTTCCGCGACGCGATCACATGCGCGAAGCGCGTGAAGACCGAGCTCGACATCGGTGCTGTTCCGCCGTCCGTCTGCCGCGCCGGAATGGATGTCGTCGACGCGTCGGCAGGAATCGCCGGCCGGCGCGTGTTCGTGATCGGGAGCGGACGCACCGGATCGCTCGCGGCTGAGATCGCCGCGGAGCGCGGCGCGCGTTCGATAGCCGTCTGCAACCGCAGCCCGGAAAGGGCGCGGCGTCTTGCCGACGCACTCGGCGCGGAGATTGTTCCGTATGAATCGCGCTACGGACGCATCGCGTCGAGCGACATTGTCGTCTCCGCAACTTCATCGCCGCATACGGTCATCGAGGCGGCGCGGCTCGAACTCGCAGGCCCCGTCGTGTTCCTCGACCTCGCGTCGCCGCGCGACGTCGAGCCGTCCGTCGCGGAACTGCCGGGCGTAACCGTAGTCGGAATAGACACGATCGGTGAACTTGCCGCAGGCGACGGCGCGGAGTGCGCGCGCCTCGTCGCGCAGGGAATGAAGATCGTCGAGGAGGCGGTCGGGAAAACGGAGGAGTGGCTTAATGGACTATAGAATCGGAACTCGCGGATCGAAGCTCGCGCTCGTCCAGGCGAACGGCGTCAAGTCGCGTCTTGCGGCGGCGTATCCCGGCGACACGTTCGAGATTGTCGTCGTCACGACGCACGGCGACCGCGTGACGGACCGCCCCATTGCGGAGCTCGGCGGCGGCGCGTTCGCGCACGAGCTCGAGCGCGCGCTGCTCAGCGGAGAGGTCGATCTCGCCGTCCATTCGATGAAGGATCTCGCGGTCACGCTGCCGGACGGACTCGTCCTCGCGAAGGCGTGGACGCGCGGCGATCCGCGCGACGCGCTCGTCTGCCGCGCGCCGGCGAAGTCGCTTGCCGATCTGCCGTCCGGCGCCGTCGTCGCCACGGGGAGTCCGCGCCGCGCCGCGCTGCTGCGGCGGATGCGTCCCGACCTCGTGTTCACCGGCATCCGCGGGAATGTCGACACGCGCCTTCGCAAGCTCTTCGAACCGGGACCCGACGAGCCGCGCCTTGACGCGCTCGTTCTCGCCGCGGCGGGGCTCAAGCGGCTCGGACGCGAAGACGTCATTTCGGAATACCTCGATCCGTCCGTCGTCATTCCCGCCGCGAACCAAGGGCAGGTTGCAATCGAGCTTCGCGCGTGCGACGCCGAGCTGAAAGCGAAGATCGACGCGCTCGGCGATGACCACGCCGAAGCTGTCGCGACTGCCGAACGCGAATTTCTGCGCGAAGCCGGCGCGGACTGCCATCTGCCGATCGGTGCGTTCGCGGAGTTCAGGGACGGACGCTTCACGCTCCACTGCGTTTCTGGCCCGGCGGAAGGTCCGGTTACGGTTGAACATCGCACGGCGGGAGAGGTGACGCTTGTCGGGGCGGGGCCGGGCGATCCGGAACTCGTCACCGTCAAGGGGCTGAATGCGATCCGCGCGGCCGAGGTGCTTGTCTACGACCGCCTCGTTTCGTCCGAACTCGTCGGCGCGGCGCCCGCGTCGTGCGAGCGGATATACGTCGGGAAGGAGAGTGGGCGCCACTCGCTCCCGCAGGACGAGATAAATGCGCTTCTTCTCGCGAAGGCTATTTCGGGACGTCGGGTGGTTCGTCTGAAGGGTGGCGATCCGTTTGTCTTCGGACGCGGCGGAGAGGAGATGGCGTATCTCCTGGAGCACGGCGTCGAATGCCGCGCGATACCGGGCGTCACCTCGGCGGTGGCGGGTCCGGCGGCGTTCGGGATTCCGGTCACGCACCGCGGCGTCGCAAACGGATTCGAGGTCGTCACGGCGCATGCGAAGAACGACGAACCGCTCGCGCTCGACTATGCGCGGATGCTGGACGTATCGCGCACCTACGTTTTTCTGATGGGGCTTGCGCGCGTGCGGGAAATCGCGTCGGGACTTGTCTCGGCAGGGCGCGCGGCTACGACGCCTGCGGCGGTTGTCAGCGCGGCGACGATGCCGGAAGCGAAGTGCGCGGAGGGAACGCTCGCGGACATCGGCGATAGATCTCAGGCGGCGGGCTGCGCGTCTCCGGCGATTCTCGTTGTTGGTGATGTTGTGTCGCTGCGTGGGCGTCTGGGATTTCCCTGCGCGGGGCGGCGCTTTCTCGTCCCTGTCATCGAAGGCGGCTCGCGCCGGATTCCGGGACTTCTCCGCGCGCTCGGCGGCGAGGTGGACGAACGGATCGTGGGTCGGATTGTCCGAATCGACGGCGCGCTCTCGCCAGCTGATCTCGAAGGCGTGGATCGCATCGTCTTGACGAGCGAAAACGGACGGCTCGGACTCACGGACGAGATTCTCGCGGTTGTGCGCGCGAAGGGGATACGCGTGGAGCGCGTGCGCGAGGTAAAGCCGGACGTGCGGACGCTCCATCTCACGCAGCCCGACGCGCCGCGCGTTTCGGGAGTTCGGCATATAGACGTCTACCGCAACGATCCGGTTCCGATAGAAGGCGAAGTCGATCTCTCGCGCTACGATGCCGCGCTCTTCGCCTGCGCGTCGTCCGTCGAGCGCATTTTCGCGGCGGCGCACGGTTCCACACGCTGCGCGGCGATAGGCGCGCGCACGCATGCTGCGCTGGAGAGGCAAGGCGTCGAAGACATCGTGACCGCGGCAGAGCCGACGGCAGAATCACTTGTCCGCGCCTGTGCCTTATGACCCTCGGTGCCGCATCCGATGCCGGGAACCGTATGCCCGACGTTTTCCCTCCGGGCGCGCGAAATTGCCAACCTCGCCGCATTTTTGGTATAATATCTCCGTAATGCGGATAAATGTCCTTATTTTGGCCTTTTTGGCGTTGTTTTGCTGCGCTGCCGTAGATGTGGCGCCGACTGAGGAGTCTATGCAAAATAATCTCACGGCGAGGGCGCTGGTAGAAGGCTGCAGGGCCATGATGCCAGCCGACGTCGAGGCATCGGGAAGGATTGTCCTTCGCAACCGCAAGGGAATCGTCCAGTCGGAGTTCGGGTATGTCCTGACGCGCCGGGGCGGGGAGACGGATCTTCGCATAACGGATTCCGACGGCGCCGAAGTAGTGTTCGGACGAGAGGGGAACTTGCTGGGGACGGACGTCACCTGGAGCGACTTGACCCTCGACTACCTGTGGTGGGACGATTTTTCCTTTGACGAGGAGCGCGAGAGCGAGACGGTCCACGGGCAGCTCTGCCAGGTCATCCTCATGAAGAAGGGCGAGCGCCAGGTCCGCGTTTGGGTGGATCGCAAGACGGGTGCGCTCATGCAGGCCGAGGAACTTGCGGACGGGAAGGCAAAGCGCCGTCTGTGGGGGACCCGCATAAAGAAGTTCGGCGACCGCTGGGTCCCTAATGTGCTTGAGGTCGAGACCTTGGGGTCCGGCCACAGAACAAAAATAACGGTGGAGAACCTGAAATGAAAAAAGTGCTTAAGATAGCCGGCAAGGTCGTCCTGTGGACGTTTGTCGTCATCGTAGTCGTAGTCCTTGCGCTCCCGCTTTGGATTGGCCCAGTCGCGAAGGGCGTCGCAAACTGGCAGGCGCCCAAGATCACGGGCTGCAAGTTCAACCTCGGCAAGTTCGGCCTCAACCAGTACGTCGGAACGCTCGCGGTTGGCGACATGCAGCTCGCGAACCCGCCCGAATGCGGCGAGGGCAACTGCGTCGAGCTCGGGAACTTTGACGTCGACTTGGAGATGACGACGCTTCTGTCGAAGAAGGTCCATGTGACGCTTGTCTCGCTTGACGGACTCGTCGTCTCGACCGACCTGACAGGCTCGAACTTCCGCAAGATACTCGCCAACGTCAAGGGCGAGCCCAAGGAGACAAAGGACGACGAGCCGAAAGGCAGCATGCTCAGCAGACTTGACGACGGCGAGAAGAATGTCGAGAAGGAGGTGGAGGAGTCTCCCGCCTCGGAAGGCAAGCGCTTTGTCATAGACAAGCTCGTGCTGAAGAACATCAAGGTCAACTATGGCGTCATGCCGATTGTCATTCCCACGATCGAGATGGAAGGCATTGGCGCGGACGAGCCCGACGGTGCTTCGCTGGCGGAGGTCGTGTCGTCCGTCTACAAGAAGGTCATGGAATGCATCACGGGCGCGCTAGGTGCCGTTGGCGATGTCGGAAAGCTCGCGGTTGGGCTTGTCGGTGATGGCGCCAGCAAGGTCGCCGGCGTGATTGGCGACGGTGCCGGCAAGGCCGCTGATGCCATTGGCGACAGTGCGGGAGCGGTCGCGGAGGGCGCAGGCAAGGCCGTTGGTGCGATTGGCGACGGCGCAGGTGCAGTTGTCGGGGGCGCAGGCAAGGCCGTTGGCGCAATCGGCGACGGCGCAGGCAAGGCCGTTGGCGCGATTGGCGACGGCGCAGGCAAGGCCGTTGGCGCGATTGGCGACGGCGCAGGTGCAGTTGTCGGGGGCGCAGGCAAGGCCGTTGGCGCAATCGGCGACGGCGCGGGCAAGGCTGTTGGCGCGATTGGCGACGGCGCGGGCAAGGCCGCTGGAGCGATCGGCGACGGCGCTGGCAAGGCAGTCGATGCAATTAAGGGAATTTTCAAGAGCGAATGATGATGGCTTGGGCGTCATGAATCGGACTTGATTACATAAAAGGCGATCACACAAAGGTAAATGAAAGAGGAATAACCATGGAAAAGAAAACGACGAAGAAGAAAGACCGTCGCGTCGAGATGTCAGTCGAAGGACTGAAGGAGGACTTTGCGTGGCATCTGCGCTACACTGTCGCCAAGAGCGACGAGCGCGCCACCGACCGCGACCGCTACACGGCCTTTGCGAACGCGATTCGCGACCGCATAGTCGAGCGTTGGATTCTCACGCAGGAGGAATACCGCAGGCAGAACACGAAGCGCGTCTACTACATGTCCCTCGAGTTCCTCATGGGACGACTTCTCGGCAACAACGTAATCAACCTCAAGGTCGACCAGCAGTGCCGCGACGCGCTCAAGGAGTACGGAATCGACTGGAACGACCTGCGCGACTACGAGACGGACGCGGGACTCGGCAACGGCGGCCTCGGACGCCTCGCCGCGTGCTACCTCGATTCGATGTCGACGCTCGACCTTGCGGGCATGGGCTACGGACTGCGCTACGACTACGGCATCTTCCGCCAGAAGATCGTTGACGGCAACCAGGTCGAGGAGCCTGACCGCTGGCTCAAGGACGGCTATCCGTGGGAGATGGCGCGCCCCGAGTACTCGCAGATCGTCCACTTCGGCGGACATGTCGAGTACGCCACGATAAAGGGCCGCCAGCAGTGGCTCTGGGTCCCTGCCGAACAGGTCGAGGGCGTTCCCTATGACCTTCCGATCGTCGGCTACAACAACGCCGTAAACTCGCTCCGCCTCTGGAGCGCAAAGGCTGTCGACGAGTTCGATCTCGCGGACTTCAACAAGGGCTCGTACGTCGAGGCCGTCGAGTCGAAGGTGCTCGCCGAAAACCTCACGAAGGTCCTGTATCCGAACGACAACACGATGGCCGGCAAGGAGCTCCGCCTCCGCCAGCAGTACTTCTTCGTGGCATGCTCGCTGAAGGACATACTCCGCCGCTACCGCGAGATAAACGACAACTGGGAGTCGCTTCCCGACAAGGTGTTCATCCACCTCAACGAGACGCACCCCGCGCTCGTCATCCCCGAGCTCATGCGCGTGCTCATCGACAAGGAGGGCCTTGACTGGGACAAGGCGTGGGACCTCACCCGCCGCTCGACCGGCTACACGAACCACACGATCCTCCCCGAGGCGCTCGAGAAGTGGCCTGTCGCGATGATGGAGAGGCTTCTGCCCCGCCACCTCCAGATCATCTACGAGATCAACGGACGCTTCCTGCAGCAGATTTCCGCGCAGTATCCAGGCGACATTGCTCGTCTTCGCCGCATGTCGCTCATCGACGAGAACGGCGAGCGCTATGTCCGCATGGCGAACCTCTGCCTCGTGTCCACCTCGTCCGTCAACGGCGTCGCCGAGCTGCACACGCAGATTCTCAAGGACTCGCTCTTCAAGGACTTCTACGAGCTCTTCCCCGAGAAGTTCCACAACGTGACGAACGGCATAACGCCCCGCCGCTGGCTGCTCAAGGCCAACCCGGCGCTCGCGCAGCTCATCACCGAGAAGATCGGCGATAACTGGGTGACGCATCTCGACGAGCTCAAGAAGCTCGAGAAGTTCACGTCCGACAAGGCGTTCCTCGATTCGCTTGCGAAGATCAAGCGCGCGAACAAGGAGAACCTGTCGAACTACGTGATGAAGAGCCTTGGCGTCAAGCTCGACCCGAACGCGATATTCGACGTGCAGGTCAAGCGCCTCCACGAGTACAAGCGCCAGCTCCTCCTCGTTCTCTACATCATCATCATGTACAACCGCCTCATCAACGACGAGAAGTTCGACCCGGTTCCGCGTTCGTTCATCTTCGCCGCCAAGGCGGCGCCTGGCTACTACATGGCCAAGCTCATCATCCGCCTGATCCACGGCGTTGCGGGTGTCGTCAACTCCAACCCGAAGACGCGCGAGAAGCTCTCCGTAGCGTTCCTTCCCGACTACCGCGTCTCGCTCGCCGAGAAGATCATGCCTGCGGCCGAGGTCTCCGAGCAGATTTCGCTTGCCGGAATGGAGGCGTCGGGCACGGGCAACATGAAGTTCATGATGAACGGCGCACTCACGATCGGCACCTACGACGGCGCCAACGTCGAGATCAACCAGGAAGTTGGAGACGAAAACATGTTCCTCTTCGGCATGCGCACCGAGGACGTCGCGAAGAAGCGTCCCACGTACGTCTCCCGCGACTACTACCGCAAGAACCCCGAGATCAAGCAGGCCCTCGACATGATTAAGTCGAACGTGTTCTCGCTGCTCGACCCCGGTCTCTTCGACCCGATTCTCCGTTCGCTTCTCGACTACAACGACTACTATATGCTCCTCGCGGACCTCGAGAGCTACAGCGAAGCCCAGGATCGCGTCGACGCGACGTACCGCGACGTCAAGAAGTGGAACAAGATGTCCCTCGTCAACATCGCCCGCTCGGGACGCTTCTCGTCCGACCGCGCGATTCTCGAGTACGCGAACGACATCTGGGGCGTCAAGCCCGTGAAGTTCGCCTAAAAAGTGTCGAAGGCCGGCAGCATACTGCGCAACACCCTGACCGTGGGAACGTTCACGTCGCTCTCGCGCGTCTTGGGCCTTGTGCGCGAAGTCCTTCAGGCGCAGTTCATAGGCGCCGGGATGGAGCAGAGCGCGTTCACGCTGGCCTTCGCCATACCGAACGCCGCGCGCAAGCTCTTCGGCGAGGGCGCGCTCACGGCGGCGTTCGTTCCGGTTTTCAAGGGCGAGGTGGAGTCCGCTTCCGTAGAGAAGGCCTCTCGCCTCGCCCAGGCCGTTATGACGATGACGCTCCTCATGCTGGGGGCGGTCGTGGTCCTTGCGTTCGGCGGCGTGGAGGTCGTGTCGCGCTACGGCGCGCAGCTTGGCTTTGAGGACCTTGACAGGCTTTCCCTTACGCTTCGCCTCGTTAAGACGCTTCTTCCATACATGGTCTTCATCTGCGGCGCGGCGTTCGGCATGGGCGTTCTCAATGCCCTTGGGCGCTTCAAGGCGTCCAGCTTCATGCCCTGCATCCTCAACATCTTCTGGATTGCCGCGCTTGGCTGCCTTGCGTTTTTCCCGAGTCTTTCGCTTGGCCGCAGGATACACCTGGTTGCGTTCGCAATCCTGGCCGCAGGCGCGGCCCAGATGTCGTTTCTGTTCTGGCGCATGGCGAAGGCCGGCGTAAGGCCGCGCCTTTCGTTCACGGGCTGGGGCGACGAGAAGGTGCGCCTTGTCTGGCGCAACGTTGCCGTTGCGGCGATGGGAGCGGGCGCGGTGCAGCTGAACTACCTCCTGGACCAAGGCCTCGCTTACTACGCGAGCGACTGGGCGGCAGGGGTCGTCGGATACGCCGAGCGGCTTATGGACCTTCCCCTGGGAGTGATAGGGGTCGCGTTCGGGACCGTCCTGCTCCCGACTTTCGCGGGGCTGTTTGCGAAGGGCGACGTCGATGGGGCGCGTTCCACGCTCCTTTCGAGCGTCCAGTCGCTCATGTTCGTCATGCTTCCGGCGGCGGCGGGGCTTCTTGTCCTTGCGCCAGAGGTGACCGGAGTGATCTACCAACGCGGCGAATTTGACGCGGTCGCGACGCTGCGAGTGTCACGTGCGCTCGCGGTGTATGCGCTAGGTCTCGGACTCTTCGGCATGTCCAAGTCGCTCGTTCCGTGGTTCCTCGCCCAGAACGACATGAAGACGCCGCTGTACGTCTCCTGCGGAGCCGTTGGGGTGAACGCCGTTCTCAACATAGCCGCCGTCGTGTTCTTGCCCGTCGAATGGCGCCATGTCGGACTCGCCGCGTCGACGGTCATCTGCGCTGGGGCGTCGTGTGCAGCGCTCATTCTCCTTGCGCGCCGCAGGAACGGCAGGCTAGGGCTCGTCGGCGCAGTGGCTCCGATGTCCAAGATGCTTGCTGCCTCCGCGTTCATGGGTGTCGTGCTGTGGTTCGCCAAGCCGCACGTCGCGGCGTTCGCGTCGGGGGTGGTGCAGTCACGCCAGGTGGCCGACATCGTCTCTCTTGGCGTGCTTGTCCTTGCGGGGATTCTGGTCTATTTCTCCATAGCCGCCGTCGTGCTGCGCGACAGCCTGCGCCGTCTGCGCCACCGCGGACGCCGCGCGTCCGCATGAGGCACTTGACCTCGGCGGCTGTAAAATGATAGAATTTACTCCGTTTTGCGCGCCTGTAGCTCAATTGGATAGAGCGTTGGCCTCCGAAGCCGAAGGTTGCTGGTTCGAACCCAGTCAGGCGCACCATTTCCCGTTTCGTGGCTTCACTTTGCGGTTGACAAAACAACGCCGCGTGGGGTAATATATTTTGAGTAGGCGGACGGAGGATGTTGACCCGTTGCCGGAAAACAAGAACAAGAAAACAGCTCAGTAGATGGGAAAGAAACTTCTGATAGTCGAGTCTCCTGCCAAGGCGAAGACGATAGGCAAGTACCTTGGCGAGGATTTTGTCGTAAAGAGCTCGGTCGGGCATATACGCGACCTGCCCAAGGAATCCGGCGCAATCGTCATCGCGCCAGTAGGTCCTGACAAGTGGACCTTCACGCCAAAATACGTCGTGTCGGACGGGAAGGACAAGGTCGTCTCCGAACTAAAGTCCGCGGTCAAGTCCTCCGACGAGATATTCCTCGCAAGCGATCCTGACCGCGAGGGGGAGGCAATCGCGTGGCACCTACACGAAGTTCTCGCTCCCGTTGCGGGCAAGAAGCCGTTCCACCGCGTCACGTACAACGAGATCACGAAGTCCGCCGTGACGAAAGCCGTCGCCGATCCGCACGACATCGACATGCCGCGCGTGGACGCGCAGCAGGCGCGGAGAATCCTTGACCGCATCGTCGGCTACAAGGTGTCCCCGCTTCTGTGGAAGAACATAAACTGCCCCAACAACCGCTCGCTCAGCGCGGGGCGCGTGCAGTCCGTCGCGCTCCGGCTCCTCGTCGAGCGCCAGCGCGAGATAGACGCCTTCAAGCCCGAGACGTATTTCCTCATGGGCGTCGAGGCGAGGAAGCGCGAGGGCGGGGCGACGTTCGTGGCAAGGCTCGCGCGGCTGGACGGCGAGAAGCCGAACGTACGCGAGCAGCTGGTCGTCAACAACCTGCTTCTCGACCTGAGCGGCGCGGAGCTGAGCGTCGAGGACATCAAGGCGCAGCCCAAGAAGCGGCATGCGCTGCCTCCCTTCACCACGTCGACCCTCCAGCAGGCGGCGTCCAGCGTGCTCGGCTTTTCGCCTGGCAAGACGATGAAGCTTGCGCAGGCCCTGTACGAGCAGGGGCACATAACCTACATGCGAACCGACTCCGTCAACATCTCGGAGCAGGCTAGGGCCGCCGCCAGGGAGTTCGTCGAGCGCGAGTACGGCGCGGAGTTCTATCCCGATACGCCGAACATATTCCGCTCCAAGGCGGATGCGCAGGGCGCGCACGAGGCAATCAGGCCCACGAACATCGGGCTCGTCCCAGCGCAGGCGAAGATGGACGCCATGGAGCTCAAGCTCTACGACCTGATATGGAGGCGCTTCCTCGCCAGCCAGATGGCCGACGCGCGCACTACGGTCCGTACCGTCGTGCTCGGTGCGCTCAAGCCCGGTCTTGCGCATCGGTACAGGTTCACCGCCAGCGCGACGGACATCGACTTCGAGGGCTTCCTGAAGGTGATGAAGCTTTCGCTCAAGGCGAAGCGTCCGGATTCCGACGAGGACGACGAAGATACGGACGAGGTGGCTTCGCTTCCTCCGCTGGCCGTCGGGGAGACGCTTGACGTCGCGCGCTGGCTTGCCGACGAGAAGCAGACGAAGGGTCCTTCCCACTACTCCGAGGCGTCGCTCATCAAGGCGCTTGAGGAGAACGGCGTGGGGCGCCCCTCGACATACGCGGCTACGATCGAGACGCTGAAGACCCGCGAATACGCCGTCAACGAAAAGAAGAAGCTCATTCCGCTTGAAAGGGGATTCCTTGTCTGCGACTGGCTCGTCAAGAAGCTGGAGCCCCTCTTCAACGTCGGCTACACGGCGAAGATGGAGGCCGAGCTCGACAAGGTGGAGGAGCAGGGGGAGCCGATGAACGACATGCTCTCCGAGTTCTACGCGAAGTTCCTGCGCGCCGTCGCCGAATGCGCCGAGCCTGCGCCGGACAAGGAGAAGTTCCTCGCCGTCTTCGCGATTCTGGACGAGGTGAAGGAGTGGAAGCCCGCCAAGAAGGTCGGAAGGCGCACGTATGACGACAGGGCGTTCGTCGAGAGCGTCAAGGAGCAGATGGAGTCCGGCAGGCCGCTCAGCTCGCGCCAGCTCGAGTTCCTCGTGCGCATGGCCCTGGGCTACAGCTCGCAGATCCCCGACGTCGAGGCGCGGCTCAAGGAATGCGGAGTGACCGCCAGTTCGTCGCCTGCGGCGCAGAAGGCGGACGACGGAATCGTGCGATACTGCTTCGAGGTCCTCGACCGGATCGGCGGAATGGATGGCAATCCCTTCCTCAAGAGCCTCCGCGACCAGTTCGAGGGCGGACGCGGACTCTCGCCGAAGCAGCTGTCCATCCTAGCGCGCAACGTTGGCGACAACGCGCTCTCGCTCCCCGACTGCGAGGAGGTCCGCGCGAAGCTCGCTGGATACGCGGACGGAGGGTTTCAGGACAATGTGTCCGACCCGACGATCCCGAAGATACTCGACCTGTTCAAGGGCGTCACCGAGTGGCGTCCCGCGACGAAGAAGGGCAAGAAGGTGTATGACGACAAGAGCTTCGTGGAGAGCCTTGTCGACCAGTATTCGCGCCGCAATTCGCTAAGCCCGCGCCAGCTCATGGCGCTGAAGCGCGTCGCGGTCGCGTACCGCTCCGCGATTCCCGACTTCGACGCGAAGGCGGAGGGGCTCGGTCTCAAGGGCGTCCCGTCCAGCAGCGAGAAGTCGGCCGAGGTCGTCGAAGGCGCGGCGGACTCCAAGTCCACGCCGAAGCGCAGAAGCCGGAAGAAGGCGAAGTGAACCTGCCGCTCAACAGGAACCTGAACGCAGACCTGTTCGTCACGCGCTTCATAACATACCTGAACGCGGAGCGAAACGCGTCTGGGCACACGGTTGACGGCTATGTCGCCGACCTTGCCCAGTTCGTGGCGTTTCGCTGGGGCGTGGACAGAAAGCCGCCGTTCCTCTGGATGGAGGTGACGGACGACGATGCGCGCAAGTTCGTCGCCGCGCTGTCGAAGAGCGGTGCGCTTCCTACGACGACGCGCCGCAAGATCGCGTCGGTCAGGGCCTTCTTCCGGTTCCTCAGGCGCGAACACGCCGCGAAAAGCGACCCGTTCGGGCTGCTGCGCGGTCCCCGCAAGGCGAAGACGCTGCCGAAGGTGATGTCCGTCGATGACGCAAACCGGTTCCTTGAGCGTCCGATAAAGGACTTCGAGAAGGGCGACGCAACGGAGTTTGCCGCGAGGCGCGACTCCGCTGTCTTCGAGTTCCTCTATTCGACGGGATGCCGCATAAGCGAGGCGTGTTCGGTTCGCTGGGGCGACATCGACTTCCGCAGGGGCGGTCTCATCGTGAAGGGCAAGGGCTCCAAGGAGCGGCTGGTGATACTCGGAAGCAAGGCCGTTGCCGCGCTGCAGGCGCTGCGCTCGCTTGTCGCCGGACTGAAGCCGGAGTTCGCGGACGATTCGGCGCCCGCCTTCCTGAGCGGCAAGTTCCGTCCCCTCACGCCCCGCTTTGTGGAACGCCGCATGAAGATATACCTCGCCGAGGCGGGGCTCCCGGCGGGGCTTACGCCCCACAAGCTGCGCCACAGCTTTGCGACGCACCTGCTCGACGCAGGCGCGGACCTGCGCAGCGTGCAGGAGATGCTGGGGCACTCGTCGCTCTCTACGACGCAGATATACACGCATGTCTCCGTCGAGCGGCTTAAGGACGAGTTTGCGAAAGCGCATCCCCGCGCTTGATTTCGTCCGCGTCATTTTGGTATAATATACAAAGTTTTCTGCGCCCAGCAGCATCGGACTGTAGCTCAGTTGGTAGAGCACGACACTTTTAATGTTGGGGTCGCGGGTCCGATCCCCGCCAGTCCGACCAACCTCCCCTGAAATTGCGACATGGGACGGTTTTTGCCTTGGGCGGGTCGCGTAGGAATTTTTTTCGTTTATCTTATTACCCCTTGCGCGATTTCGGAAAATATGATAAACTATGCGCCAATCTTTCCACTAAGGAGAACACGAGATGGTTAAAATCAGAATGCGCCGCACGGGATGCACCAATCACGCGGCATATCGTATCGTCGCCGCAGACTCGCGCAGCCCTCGCGACGGCAAGTTCATCGAGATCCTCGGCTGGTACGACACCCAGATCGCGGAGAACAACTTCAAGCTCGACCTGGCCCGCGTTGACTACTGGCTCTCGCAGGGCGCCAAGCCGTCCACCACGGTTGCGTCGCTCATCCGCCGCGCGAAGAACCCCGAGCTGAAGGCTCATCACGCTCGCAAGTCCGCTAAGGCTGAAGAGAAGAAGGCCTAAGGAGGTAACAAATGGGTATCAAGATTTTGGACAAGATCAACGCCGAGCAGACGGCCAAGCTCGCGGAGAAGAACTTCCCCGAGTTCAGCACCGGCGACACCGTTCGCGTTTCGATCAAGATCAAGGAAGGCGACAAGTTCCGCATTCAGGACTTCGAGGGCAAGGTCCTTGCCATCGACAACGGCCGCAAGAACGTCACGGGCAACTTCACGGTTTCCCGCGAGAGCTATGGCGTCCGCGTCGAGAAGCTCTTCCCCTTCAGCAGCCCCAACATCCAGGCGATCAAGGTTGTCAAGCGCAATCCTTCCCGCCGCGCCAAGCTCTACAACGAGCGCACGTTCTGCTCCCACAAGGCGGTCCGCAAGCTCGTCAAGAAATAAGAGACGGCATAATGTGGAAAGTAGCGAGGAGGTCCTTACGGGCCTCCTCGTTTCGTTTTATGTGCCTGCAACAACGTATCTTATATCACATGAACAGCGTCGCTATGCAGGCGATTGCTCCGATTACGGCTATGGCCGAGCAGAGAATGGTCGGCATGACGACGAGCCTGAGCGGAAGCTCCTCCGGACGCGACGCCGTCGGTGTTCCCATTGCCATCGAGAGCGCGAACCTGGACATCGCTGCGAACACGACGAAGAGAAGCGCAAGAACGGTGATGGAAAGCCATATCGGGGCGGACGCGACGAGCGCGAGCTCGGAGAGGAAGATGGCCGACGGCGGCATGCCGCAGATCATGAGGATGCCGAAGACCCACAGCATGGAATGCCCCGGCATAGTCTCCCGCAGTCCCTGGACGGCCGCTATGGCGCGCGTCTTGAACGCGAGAAGCAGATTGCCTGCCGTCAGGAACAGCATCGTCTTCGTCGCAGAGTGGAACGTCATGTGGGCGAGGAGGGCGATGAACAGGATGCCTCCATCGCACAGGCATTCGCCTTCGTCGGATGGAATGCGCGCAGCGACGAGCGCGAAGAGGATCGTTGCAAGCCCCATGTGTTCGACGGACGAATAGGCCAGAAGGCGCTTGAAGTCCGTCTGCCTGACCATGAACACCCCTGCCGTCAGGACCGAGACTATGCCAAGCGCGAGCATCGAATGCGTCGCGAACGCGGATGCTTCGTCCGGCATTAGTTCCCTGAACCGCGCTATTGCGAAGAACGAGCAGTTGAGAAGCGTTCCCGAAAGAAGGGCGGAGACGGGCGCAGGCGCCTCGGAATGCGCGTCGGGCAGCCACGTATGGAACGGAGCGAGACCTGTCTTTGTTCCGTAGCCTGCGAGGATGAACGCGAATCCAGCCTTGTACCAGGCGACGTTGCCGGTTGTCTGGGCGTGCATGAAGAGCATCGTGCCGAACAGCGCCAGTCCGATGCCGCACGAGCAGATCAGAAGGTACTTCCACATTGCCTCGACTGACCCGCGCGTTCGGTGGTACGCGATCAGCGGTGCGGAGAAAAGAGTCGTCAGCTCTACGGCGACCCACATCATTGGCAGCGAGCGAGCGTTGAGCGCGAAGAGCATTGCGGCGAAGAACGCGAAGAGGCACGCGAAATACGTCGAATGTCGCATGTGCTCGCCTTCCTCGCGCCTGTCGGCCTCGGGAAGGTAGAAGAAGCTCTGGATGAGATCGACCGCGAAGAGGACGGTCGTCAGCCCGGTGAGATAGTACCTCAATGTGTCCGTCATTTCCTTCCTCCCGTCTCGCCGGACTTGCGGATGTGCATCAGATGGACGTCTCCGAGCGTGCTCAGCTGGTCGGTGTCGAGCGACGAGAACGTCCTGCTGATCTGGAAAATCGCTATGCCGAGGAGGAACACCAGCACGAACACGTCGAGGAGGATGCCGAGTTCGACGATGATTCCGATCTCCATCATGATGCCGGAGCCGAATGCGGCGATTCCGTTCTCGAACACGATGAACCCGAGGACCTGCGTGACGGCCTTGCGCCTTGCGCAGACGAGGAAGAGCCCCGTTCCCATCGTCGCAAGCGCGACGGGGATCGCCAGTTCGGCGCCTGGTATCGCAGACGCCCCGAGGGGACGCGCCGCCGCGAAGCTTGCGACGGCGAACGCGAATACGACGATGCGCGATGCGCGGAAGCCGACGAGCGGCTCCAGCTCTGGCCTGGCGTCGACCTTGCGGACCGTGTACGACAGAAGCCACGGAAGGGCGCATCCCTTGATGAGGGCGTTTACCGCCGCAACGGCAAAGACGCTGATCCCCGGGACCCCCGATTCCGTCCAGTTCCACATCACGAGCGGCAGAAGCCCGACGGCCCATCCCTGCAGCGCGACGAGCCGTATCGCCTGGCGCAGGCGTCCCGTGCCGGCGAGTATGATGTCCGTCAGCAGGAATGACGCTAGCAGTATCTCTGAAAATTCCCTCATGTTGCCGACGCTCCTTTTACATGACGTAGAGAATGACGGACAGCGCGGCCAGCATGAACGCGCCCGTTATGACCTGCGGCGTCTTTAGGAACCGCATTCTCGCGATGACCGACTCCACGACGCCGACGGCAATCGCCACGGCAACTGCTCCGGCCATCACGATTCCGAAGCGCGCGGCGGGGCCGAGCGCCGTCTCGGGGAGAAGCGCAGCGACCAGGAACGCCGCGAGGAGCTCGAACTTGAGAGCAGCCGCGTAGTGGATGAAGGCGAGGTCGGGTCCGGAGTTGTCCAGCACCATCGCCTCGTGTATCATCGTCAGTTCAAGGTGCGTCTCGGGGTCGTCGAACGGAACGCGGCAGCACTCCGAGAGAAGCGCGACGAAGAAGGCCGTCGCGGCGAAGATAAGCGAGATCGAGTGGCGCGACCACGCCGACGCGTCGTATCCGCCGAGCATGCCGGAGAGTGACGTCGTGTTCGTCAGAAGGACGAGGAAGCCGAGGATCGTGAATACCACCGGCTCGACGAGCGCGGAGTAGAACGCCTCGCGCGAGGCGCCCATGCCCTCGAACGCGCTGCCCGTATCAAGCGCGCCGAGAACGGTGAAGAAGCGTCCAAGCCCCATGAGGTAGAAAAACGTGATGGCGCTCGCCGTGGTGAAGAGCCCCGCGTCTCCCGACGCGGTCCACGGGAAGATCGCGGCGGCGACGACGGTGGACGCCAGGCCGACCGCTGGCGCTATGTCGAAGATCCAGGTGCTCGTCGCGGAGCGTGGACACGACTTGCGCATCAGCTTGGCGATGTCGAAGTAGAGCCTGAAGAGGCCGGGGCCGCGGCGTCCGGCGAACAAGGCCTTTACCTTGTTGACGATGCCAGGCATCAGCGGCGCGGCGACGAGCGCGGCGATTAGAGCTACTATGTTCATTTTACGAATGCCGCGACGAGAAGCGCGACCACGGATACGAGGATTATGAGTATGTAGAGGTGCAGGGAGCCGCCCTGCAGGAGGTGCGCGCGCTGGAAGACACGCGCGACGGCCGTGAAGAACGGGCGCCACAGCCCTGTCAGCGCGACGTCGTCAGTCTCCACCGCAATCGCCGCGTCGGTCGGCGCAGAGGGGTTGCCCTTGAACGCTATGACGTGGCGGCGCGGCCGCAGGAGGTTCCTGAAGAAGTCTGCCGCAGGCTGGGTGAACGCAGTCGCCGTGTACGCCATGCGAGCCGTCGGCTCGGCGTATCCGCAGTCCCAGGTCGGCAGCACCGGCTTGGACGAGCCCCTGGGCGCGATGAAGCGCCTGGCGAAGAGAAGGGCGAGCGTAAGCGCGACGGTTGCCGTTCCCGCGGCTGCTGCCGTGATGATCACGCCGTCCGCATCGCCCTGCGTCGCCCTGTGCGCGGCGATTATGCAGAACGGAACCATGGCGACGGAAAGAACAGTGAGCCCTAGCTGCGCGGCGAACATCGAGCGCGGCGGTTCTGCCGCGTTTGCGGCATCCTCGGAGCGGGGCTCGCCGAGGAACACGGCCCCGATGGCCTTGCAGTACGCGAGCGCAGCGAGCGCTCCCGTGAGCGAGAGCGCGGCGATCACGGTGAAGCCGGCGAGCGCGATTGCGCCGTCGCCGCTCTTCAGCGCGTAGAAGGCACCTACGTAGATGAGAAGCTCGCCGAGGAATCCGTTGAGCGGCGGCAGCCCGGCGAGGCCGAGCGCGTTTATCGTGAAAAGAGAGCCGGTCAGCGGCATGCGGCGCATGAGCCCGCCCATTTTGTCCTGGTCTAGCGTCTTAGCGCCGCGAAGGACCGCTCCCGCGCCGATGAAGAGCGCGCCCTTCAGGAACGCGTGGTTGAGGATGTGCAGGAGCGCGCCGGTAAGGGCGAGGGAGCGCACGTCTCCGAAGGCGTATGCGTCCTTTCCGCCGGAGACGAGAGCGAGTCCAAGCGCCATAGATATGACGCCCATGTTCTCCACGGACGAAAAGGCGAGCAGGCGCTTGAGGTTGGACTGCGCCATCGCGAACATGATGCCGCCGAGGGCGCCGACGGCTCCGAGGGCGAGAAGGGTCCATCCGCACGAAGGCGGAACGTCCGTCGCGCTCCATGCGGTGAACGGGATGAAGCGGAGGAGCCCGTAGAAGCCAAGCGGAATCATCGCGCCGGACATCACGGCGCTGGCGGGCGACGGTGCGGCCGGGTGCGCTTCCGGGAGCCAGACGTGAAAGGGCGGAAAGCCGATCTTGAGCCCGAACCCGACGACGGCCGCGAAGAACGCCGCGAGCATGGTGGACTCGCTTTCCATTAGCACGCCAGCCACCATCAGGGCGGATGCGCCGGCATGGCACGCGAGAAGGTACGTCCAGGTCGCGTTGCGGACATGGCGTTCGTGCGCCTCGAACGCGACGAGCGCGGCTGACGCAAGCCCCATCGCCTCCCAGGCGAGGAGGAACTGCAGCTTGCCGCGGGAAAGCACAACGCCTGCCATCGACGCTATTGTAAGCGCCAGGCGGAACTGGAAGCGGGAAACGGTGCGGACTCCCTCTCCTGAGAAATATCCGAAGGCCGATGTGAAAGCAGCTACGCCGAGAACGGCTACAGGGACGAGGAACAGCGTCTGAATTGGGTCTAGGCTCATTTTGTTGCGGCGGCTACTCCATTTGGATAATGTAGCCGTTGTAGCGGATTTCCTTCTTCGAGTAAAGCTCGGAAACCTTTATTTTGGGGAGGACGATAACTGTCGGGTTGGAGGTCGGCTCCTCCGGGTTGGCTTCCTGCGCCGCCTTTTCCATCGACGCCTCGGCTCGCGCGACTATGGCGCGGCGGTCGAGAAGGTCCTGCAGCTTGGCCTTCAGATCGGCGATTTCCTTTTCCTTCTGCTCGGTGACTACGACTTTCTCGACGAGCTTCTTCCACACGGGGTAGCCGGTGATGTTGTTGGACAGCGCGGGGCATCCGCTGCCGGGGTTGACGCCGGCGGGCCTGTGGTAGCGGTCCACGAGGTAGATGCCGCAGATGTCGTTGTGGTAGCGGAATCCGCGGTGGTACGGGCAGTAGTACTCGCGGTTGATGCGCGTGTTGCCAAGCCGGCGCTCGATGTTCATCGTCGGATTGTCTTCGTCCTGGTAGTAGACGCGGGGGTTCTGCCTGATCGCCACCCTGATCTCTTCGCGGACTGTGGCAATCTGCTTGTTCAGCTCAGACAGAGGTGACTCCTGGGCTGCCGCACCAATCGCAAGCACAACGCACCACATCACCATAAACAGGAATTTTTTCATAGTTTTCCTCATTATTGTCAGGTTGAATGCGTTTCTCTCCAAATTTGAAGCGCATAGTATATCATTTTTTGCCGAAGGGTGCAACCGCGGTTGCGCGTTTTGACGGAAAGTAGTATAATAGTAATTTCAAAGCCCGCTCCAGCTGATAATCTCTTTGGAGTGGGCGGAACAACCAAAAACGATAAACTCTAACAAAACGAAAGGCTAAAGATATGTCGCGCGCATACAACTTCTCGGCGGGTCCCGCCACGCTTCCTCTGGAGGTCCTCCAGCAGGTCCAGAACGATCTTGTCGACTACAAGGGAACCGGAATGTCGGTGATGGAGATGTCCCACCGCGGCAAGGACTATCCCGTCATCCACGCCGAGGCGAAGGCCAATTTCAAGGAGCTCTGCGGCATAGGCGACGACTACGAGGTCGTATTCATCCAGGGCGGCGGCAGCCAGCAGTTCGCCATGATCCCGATGAACTTCCTCGCCGCCGGCCAGACCGCCGACTACGCCAACCAGGGAACATGGTCGGGCAAGGCGCTCAAGGAGGCGAAGATCATCGCAGACCTCCGCGGCGCGACCGTCAACACCGTCGCCAACTGCGCGAAGGACATCCCCACCCGCATGCCCACCGACGCGGAGTGGAAGTTCTCCGACAACGCAGCCTACACGCACATCTGCACCAACGAGACGATTTCCGGCGCGCAGCTCAAGAAGATCCCCGAGGTCAAGGGGCCGCTCTTCGCCGACATGTCGTCCGACATCCTCGGCATCGACCGTGACTTCAACAAGTTCGACCTCTTCTACGCCGGTGCGCAGAAGAACCTCGGTCCCGCCGGCATGGCTGTCGTTGCAATCAAGAAGGAGCTTGCCGCCAAGGGCGCCGCGAACATCCCCACGATGCTCCAGTACCGCACCCACGTCGACAACGACTCGCTCTACAACACTCCTCCGACCTTCGCGATCTACATCTTCGGCGAAGTCATGAAGTGGGTCAAGAAGATGGGCAAGGAGAACCTCTTCAAGCTCAACGACCAGAAGGCGAAGAAGATCTACGACGTCATCGACGCGTCCGGGTTCTACAAGGGAACGGCTCTTCCCGAGTTCCGCTCGAACATGAACGTCACGTTCACGACGCCGAACGCCGACCTCGACAAGCTTTTCGTCGACGAGGCCAAGAAGCTGGGAATGAGCTCGCTGAAGGGGCACCGCTCCGTCGGCGGTATCCGCGCGACGATCTACAACGCCTTCCCGATGGCCGGCGTTGATGCTCTCGTCGAGTTCATGAAGGACTTCGAGAAGAAGAACGGCTAAGGCCGTCTGATTTCGCGAAGGGCGAATGCGAGGACGCTTTCGGGGCTAGTTTTTGGTGCCCTGGAGGCGTCCTTGCGCATGTAGGACTGCTCTTTTCTTCGTCAGTCTCTTTTTGTTTCAGGATGCAGTTATGATGCCGACGGCCGAGCGGACCTTCTCCATGATCGGCGCGGCCGATTCGCGTGCCTTGCGCGCGCCTTCGCGGAGGACGTCCTCCAGCGCGGAGGGGTCCTTTGCGAGCTGCTCGCGCCTTTCCTTGAACGGATCGAACAGGCGGTGGTACGCCGCCAGAAGCGCCTTCTTGGCGTGTCCGTATCCGTATCCGCCCGCGCGGAACGCGGCAGCCATTTCCGCGACTTCCTCGGGCGTCGCGAAGAGCTTGTACAGTTCGTAGATCGAGTTGCCCTCGGGCTCCTTGGGTTCTTCCATAGTCTTGGAGTCCGTGACGATGCCCATGACCTTCTTCTTCGCCGACACGTCGAAGAGCTCGATCGTGTTGTGGTAGGACTTGGACATCTTCTGTCCGTCGGTCCCCGGGATCGTCGCTACCGTCTCCGGTATGTAGGCGTCAGGCAGCTTGAAGATCTCGCCGTAGGCGTTGTTGAACTTCTGGGCGAGGTCGCGCGTCACTTCTAGGTGCTGCTTCTGGTCCTTCCCGACGGGAACGAGGTCGGCGTTCATGATCAGGATGTCGGCCGCCATGAGGACGGGATATGCGAACAGGCCGTGCGTAGCGTCGAAGCCGTGGGCCATTTTGTCCTTGTAGCTGTGGCAGCGCTCCAGGAGCCCCATGGGGCAGAGGCACGAGAGGTACCACGCCAGCTCCTGCACCTCGGGCACGTCGCTCTGGCGGTATACGACAGTCTTCGCCGGGTCGAGTCCGCATGCCAGGTAGTCGAGCGCGACTTCGCGGGTCGCGTCCTTCAGCGCCTTGCCGTCGCGCACCGTGGTCAGCGCGTGGAAGTTCGCTATGAACATGAACATGTCCTCGCCCTTCGCCTGAAGGTCGAACATGGACTTCATCGCACCGAAATAGTTGCCCCAGTGGAGCTTGCCGGACGGCTGGATTCCCGTAAGTATTCTTTTTTTCATGGCGATTATTATATCATTTTCCGGCGCATAACTTAAGAGGCACTTGATTTTGTCTACGGCCAACGCGCGTAGGAAAAATATTTTTTTTCACTTTTCTTCATTTACCCCCTTGCGCGGCGGAAGCGAATTGTGATATACTATGTCCCCGTAGCACCCGTGGTGAAATTGGCATACACGCCAGATTCAGGTTCTGGTGCCGCAAGGTGTGTGGGTTCAAATCCCACCGGGTGCACCAAGCAAGCTGGCCCCTTCGTCTATCGGCTAGGACATCTGGTTCTCATCCAGGTAAGAGGAGTTCGACTCTCCTAGGGGCTGCCAAAAGGTAGAAGTAGAAATGGTGAATCCTCCAATTCAAGGAACGGCGGCAGAGTGAGCAGCAAGGCTAAGAAAGTATTACGTTTCGCGAAGGGAACGGTGAAGGCAATCTTCATCGTTCTTTTGATTTTTGTCGCAAGCCTGTTTTTTCGAGACCAGAGGATTCCCAAGAGCTGGGTGGACAAGGCATGCGACAGGATTTCGTGCGACGGGCTGCTCGTGCGCTGCGAGCGCGCCGCGTTCGGGTTCAGGGGCGGGCTGGACATCTCCGGCGTTCGGGTGTACGACTGCGGCGAGTCGAACGCCGTCTCCACGATAGCGAGCGCGGGATGGGTTCGGGTCAATCCGTTCACGCGTCGCATCACGGTGTTTGGCGCGAAGTACCTTCGCCTGCCCGACAGCTACTACGCGCCCGAGTTCAGCGAGCGGAACCTTGACTGCGACATCGAGCTTCGCGACGTCCCTGAGTTTGACCTTGTGCTCGAAAGGCCGCAGATACTTGGAATCGAACCGGAGTCGGCGTCAGGGCGGGTCAAGATATCGAGAAGGGCCGTGACGATGGACAACATACACGTCGTCTGGCCCGAGCGCAAGCCCCGCATGTCCGTGACAGGCGGACTGCGCGTCGACTTCATCAGCCAGAGGTTTGCGGCGCGTCTGCGCGGGACGGCCCTGCAGCACCACATCCGCCCGCATCTCGTCGCGCTGGACATTCCGTGCGCGCTTCCGTACTTCGATGCGTTCACGCAGGTCGTGAAGCCGATTCCGGTGCAGGCGGAATTCGACGTGAACCTCCGCAACCTCGACTTCGACATGAAGCTGTGGCTTCGTCCGGAGCTTGGGCGCTACAACGGCGTGCGCATGAGCCGCGCGAACGGGGAGATAGACGTTTCGAGCAGGATACGCGGGACGAACTGCAACGCGTTTGTGAAAATAGACCTCCCGGTTGCGGTCGACCCGAATGGGCGCAAGCTTGCCGGAGCGCTCGACATAACGTCCACGAACGACCTGCCGCGCGTCAACCTGGACGTCAGGAGCGACCTCGCGCTGTCGGACATCCTGGCCATTTCGGACTTCCTTGATCCGTCGCTGCTGGACTTCATAGTCTGCGAGACCGCGCCGACGGTCATAGCGCGCGGACACTTCGGCACGGACCTGCGGGACATAGAGTGGAACGACATCGAGGGGAGCGTCCACATTCCCCGTGCGACGCTGCAGGGCCTGAAGCTGCACAACTGCGAGTTCGACTACGACTTCAAGCGCGACATCCTCGACTTCAAGCGCGTACGCGCCGTCGGAAAGAAGGGCGGTTCTTTTACCTGCACGGGCAGGCTTGACTTCAACGACTTCAAGGACGAGACGAACGTCGCGTTTTCGGTGACGACCGACTACAAGCACGGCGAGCTGGACGAGCTTTCGGACCTCATGGACATGGCGCTTGCGGGGCGCAGCGGCAAGGTGAACGCGCACATCGAGATGTCGGGCATCGTCGGCACCAACACGGCGTCGCGCCTCAACGGCGCAGGGTCCGTCACGGTCGCAGAGGGGCATCTCCTCCAGATGAATCTCTTCGCGGGGCTGACATCGCTGCTGGCGGAGAAGGTGCCCGGGGTGAGCTACATAGTGAACCAGACGGACGCCTCGGCGGACTTCACGGTGTCCAACGGCGTTATGCGGACGGAGAACCTGTACCTTGAAGGCGGGCTTCTCTCGCTCAAGGGCTACGGCAGCTACGACATCGGGGCGGACGACCTCGATCTGGTCGTGCGCGTCCAGTTCATGAAGAAGGAGTCGCTTATGGGCAAGCTCATCCATCCCATAACGTTCCCGTTCACGAAGCTGCTGCTGGAGTTCAAGGCCTCGGGCTCGGCCGGAGACCCGAAGTGGGACTACGTCAGCATCCTCGACAGGGTGTTTTAGACTTTTTTGACACAGGAGACAAGATGAACCTTACTAGTCCGAGCCAGGTAAAGGCGTGGTGCATAGAGCACGAATTCCATCCGAACAAGACGATGGGCCAGAATTTTCTCATCGACAGGAACGTGCTGACGGCGATAGTCGACGCAGGGCTGGAGGGGTGCACGCCCCATGCGGGCGAGGGCAAGCCTCTGCGCGTGATGGAGATCGGCCCTGGACTCGGCGTCCTGACGGAGGAGATGCTCTCGCGCGGCTGCGAGGTCGTGGCCGTGGAGAAGGACCCCGTGCTTGCGGCGCGCCTTGCCGAGTCGCTTGGCAGGCCGGAGCGGCTGACCGTCATCGAAGTCGATGCCGTCCAGGTAGCCGCGCATCCGGAGAAGTTCGGCGTCGACCTCTCCTCGTTCGACGCGATGGTCTCCAACCTTCCGTACCAGGCTGGCACGCGCATCCTCCTCGAGTTCGTCCAGAAGCGAGCCTTCCCCGCGATGACGGTCTTGGTGCAGTCCGAGGTGGCGGACCGCCTTGTGGCGCGCGAGGGGTCCAAGACGCGCGGACTCGCCGGCGTCTGGACGCAGCTTGACTTCGACGTCAAGCTGGTGCGCAAGGTCGCCGCGTCCTGTTTCTGGCCGAGACCGGAGATCGGCTCGAGCGTGGTGCGTCTGACCCGGCACGACCGAAATTTGTCTTTTTCTGCGGAAAACAGGGCTTTTTTCTACAATTTCACAAAGAGGGCCTTTGAGCACCGCAGGAAGCAACTTGGCAGCATCTTCAAAGATATGATACAATCTACACTAAGGGCGGAGGAAATCTCCAACGAACTATGGATAGAAATATGCAGAGGTCTAAACGATGAAAACACCTGAAGAGTTTCTCAAGGATCACGGCTTCACGCTTGCGGACGACATTGACCGCCAGGCGCTGGTCGCGGCGTTCATGGACGAGATGAAGAAGGGGCTGGAGGGCAAGCCGTCGTCCCTCATGATGATACCGACCTTCGTTAGCGTCACCGGCAAGGTCCCGCAGGGCGCGAAGGCGGTCGTCCTTGACGCGGGCGGCACGAACTTCCGCGGCGGAATCGTCTCCATACCCCCGCAGATCGAGGAGAAGCGCAACCAGCCCATGCCTGGCACGAAGTTCGAGGTCGGCGAGGAGGAGTTCTACGGCGCGTTCGCCGAAGAGGTGAAGAGGCTGCGTCCCTCCGCCAACGTCTCGAAGATCGGCTGGTGCTTCTCGTATCCCGCCGAGGCTACCCGTTCGCTCGACGCGAAGCTCGTGCGCTGGACGAAGAACATCAAGGCGCCCTCGATTGTCGGTCAGAGCGTCGGCGCGGAGCTTCTCAAGCGCCTTGGCGGCGGCGAGATCGCAATCGTCAACGACACCGTCGCGACGCTTCTCGCAGCGAAGGCGACCGAAGGCGACAAGACCTACTCCTCCTACATCGGCTTCATCCTCGGCACGGGGACGAACGCGGCCTACGTCGAGAGCAACGCCAACATCAAGAAGCTTTCCGACCTCGACCCTGAGGGCTCGATGATCATCAACGCGGAGTCCGGCGGCTTCTCCAAGTTCCCCCAGAGCGACTTCGACAAGGCCCTCGACTCCAAGTCGGGCAACGTCGGCTTCCAGCTTCTCGAGAAGATGATCTCCGGCGCGTACCTCGGCGACATCGGGCTTGAGATCTACAAGGCTGCCGCCAAGGAAGGTCTCTTCTCGAAGAAGGTCGGCGACGCGATACGCGGCATCGGACACCTTGAGACGATGGACTTCGACAATTTCTGCGCCTCGTTCAAGAAGGAAGGGCGCGAGAACGTTCTCGACGCGATCTTCGCGGATTCCGACAGCGCCAAGATGGCGCGCAGGCTCGGCATCCCCGTCTTCGAGCGCGCGGCCACGCTCACGGCGATCCACCTCGCCGCGTTCGTCATCCAGACCGGCAAGGGCGACGATCCCGAGTCGCCCGTCGCAATCAACGCCGACGGATCGACCTACTACAAGACGAGGGCCATTCCGTTTGCGGGAGTCGTCGCGCGCGAGCTGGACGAGATGCTCGTCCGCCGCCGCAACATCCACTATGCAATCACGCCGCAGGTCGACGACGCACCGATGGTGGGCGCCGCGATCGCAGCCATGATCTGATCCAGGGCTTTCGAAGGTGAGAAAATTGAATAAATCACTAGTAGCAACGGGCGTCGCCATGCTTGCATCATGCTGCGCCCTGGCCGTTGAGGTGGACGGCATCGCCGCCACCGTCGGTTCGTCGGCCATCCTGAGGAGCGAGGTCGAGACCGAGCTTGCCAGGTTCGGCGCCAAGGCTGGCCTTGGCTACGACGACGTGCTCAACCGCATGATCGACAGGAAGCTCATCCTGAAGGCCGCCACGACGTCCAAGCTCACGATGCAGGACTGGATCGTCGACAACAGGGTGCGCGAGATCATCGACTCGTCGTTCGACGGCGACCGCAACAAGCTCATCGCGTCCCTGTCGCGCGACAAGCTCTCGTACGCCGACTTCCGCCAGCGCATCAAGGACGACCTGATCGTCGCCGCCATGCGCTGGAACATGGTCGAGAAGAACGTCGCCGCCTCGCCTTCCGCGATGCGCAGCGAGTACGACGAAAACGCCGGCAACTACCTCGCGCCTGGCAAGGTCACGATCTCCGTCATAGTCCTCAAGCCAGACGACGCGGCAAAGCGCGGCGAAGTCGACGCGGCGCTCAAGGAGGAGAAGTTCGGCGAAGTCGCAAAGCGCTTCTCCGCCGGCGCGAACGCGGAGGCCGGTGGCCTTTACAAGGACATCCATCCTGAGGACGAGTTCAACCCGCGCATGTGCGAGGCGATCGACGGCACAAAGGTCGGCGAGACGTCAGAGTGGATCGACATCGACGGCTGGAGCTTCCTGGTCCGCAAGGAAAGCGAAACTCCCGCGCATGGCAAGACGTTTGAGGAGGCTTACGCCGATGTGGAGGCCGCAGTGCGCTCCAAGCTGACCAAGGAGCTGTACGACCGCTGGCTCGACCGCCTCAAGTCCGAAACATTCATCAAGATATTCGACCGCAAATGACATACTGGGGCATATTGCTGGGGCTGCCGCTCCTCGCCTTCGGCGGGGTGTACGCCTTCGCGCCTTCAAAGGGGCGGTCGTTCACAAATCGGTTCGAGAACTCAAAGGCCGCAGCCGTCGTCCTTACCATCCTCGCGTGGGCATGGACCTCGTACGAGGTCGGGACCTTCGACGTCAACATCGTCCGCGAGTTCCTTGGCGGACTGCCGGGCCCGTTCAAGCCCGTCGTAGGCGCGCTTGCCTTTGCGTTCGACCACTTCTGGATGCTTGCGCCGGTCTTGGCGTACCTTACCGTCATCTGGATGCCGAAGAACCTGCCCGTACGCGCGCTTACGGCGATCCTGATGCTTTTCCCCGCGCTTATGTTCCGCACCACGCGTCTTCTCGTGCCTGAGTCGGGCTTCGCGCCCGTCCATCTGTTCGTCGCGACCGCCTACATGGCGGCCGTCGTCGGCATGTACGGCATGTTCTATCCATGGCGCATTGAGAAGGCGCTCGCCTTCATGACGCGCACAGACGGCCTTGCTAGGGCTGTAGGGTTCGTTTTCGCCGCATGGGGTGTTGCACTGGCGGTAACCGGGTTCATCGTCTGAGGCGGCCCGGTGACGCTAACGGCGGCTGATGTTGTCCGATTCCTTAACCAAAAACCAAAACGGAGGAAGCCATGAAGATAAAGAAGCTCCAGGGACTCGTCGCGGCGGCGCACACGCCGTTCAATGCCGACGGTTCCGTAAATCTCGCGCTAATCGCGAAGCAGGCGCAGACGCTGATCAAGCAGAAGGTGACCGGAGTCTACATCTCCGGTACTACGGGCGAGGGCATCTGCTGTTCGCTCGACGAGCGCAAGGCCGTCTTTGACGAATGGGTCAAGGCAGCCAAGGGCAAGCTGTTCCTCATCGCCCACATCGGCGCGCTGGCTCTTCCAGATGTGCAGGAACTCGGCGCGTATGCCGTCAAGTGCGGAATGGACGCGACGAGCATCGTGCCTCCGAACTTCTTCAAGCCCGGCTCGGTCAAGGCGCTCGTCGCCTATCTCAAGGAGGCGCTCAAGACTTCGACGAAGCTTCCGTTCTACTACTACCACACCTCCATGAGCGGAGTCAACTTCGACATGCAGAAGTTCCTCGAGGAGGCTGACGGCAAGATCAAGAACCTCGCTGGCATCAAGTTCAACTATCCCGATCTCTACATGTACCAGCGCTGCCTGCGCGCGTGCGGCGGCAAGTACGACATCACGTGGGGAATCGACGAGTGGTTCGCCGGTGCTGTCGCCCTCGGCGCGCAGTCCGCGATCGGCTCGACCTACAACTATTCGGCCGGAATCTACTACAAGATCTGGGACGCCGTCAAGAAGGGCGACCTCAAGAAGGTGGAGAAGGGCATGAAGCAGGTCTGCGACATTGTCGACATCCTCGTCCAGTACGGCGGAGTCGCCGGCGGCAAGGCGATGATGGCGGTCTGGGGACTCGACATGGGTGGCGTACGCCTTCCCAACGTCTCGCTCTCCGACGAGGCCAAGGCCGACTGCGTCAAGCGCCTCAAGAAGATCGGCTACAAGTAAGCGACGGTCTTATGCCGTCAGGCTGCTGGAAAAGCTCCCTCCTTCCAAAGGACGGGAGCTTTTCTTTGTCCGCGGACGGCCGTCTAGCGGGTGATGTAGATCTTCGCCATGTCGGTGCGGTAGGCGGATTTCTCCGAGACGTCGATTTCCTCGAACAGCTTTTCGCCGGGGCGGATGCCGGTGAAGACGATCGGGATGTCGACGTATGGGCGGAACCCCGCCTTTTCGATCATGCCTTCCGCCAGGTCGACGATCTTGACGGGCTCGCCCATGTCGAGCGTGTAGATTGCTCGCTCTTCGCGCGAGGCGGCCTGGAGGACCAGCGAGACGGCCTCGGCAACTGTCATGAAGTAGCGCTTCATGTCGGGATGCGTCACGGTGACGGGTCCGCCCATCCTTATCTGCTCGCGGAAAAGCGGGACGACCGAGCCTGAGGAACCGAACACGTTGCCGAAGCGCACGGCGCAGAAGGAAGTATGGGAGTTTGGTGAGGTGTTAAGCGAAATTACGATTTTCTCGGCTTCTCGCTTCGTCTTGCCCATGACCGAGACCGGGTTGACCGCCTTGTCCGTGGAAATCAGCACGAACCTCCTGACGCCGTGCTCCTTCGAGAGCGTGGCAAGCGTACGCGTCGCCTCGACGTTGTTGCGCCATCCTTCGTCGGGATTCAGCTCAACCATCGGGACGTGCTTGTAGGCGGCTGCGTGAAGGACGACTTCGGGATGGTGTTCGCGGAACACGGACTCCATGCGCTCGCGGTCGCCTGCGTCGATCATGAGAGGGAGCATTTTCGCGGCGGTTTTGCCGCGCTTCATCTCGCGGTCGATTTCGTAAAGCGCGTTCTCGCCTCTCTCGACCATGAGTATCTTTGCCGCGCCTGCTTCGGCGACCTGGCGCGTGATCTCGCTTCCTATTGTGCCGCCTGCGCCTGTGACCATTACAGTCTTTCCTGCGAGGAACCTGGCTGCCACGGTGTTGTCGAAGCGGCGTTCGGCGCGCTCGAGAAGCTCGGTATCGCTTTGGCGCGAACTGCAGTAGACTCGCCAAAGGAAGCGCGTGCCCAGAACGCCGATCGTGGAGAGGAAGAAGCAGATGACGGTAATCGAGTAGGGCGGACGTATGTGGACGAGGGCCATGCTAGGCATCATGAAGCGCATTGCCGTAAGGACGACGCAGGCGAGCGCCATTGCGCCGATGTAGCGCGGAAGGTCCGCTGCCTTGACGCGCCTCCACGCCAGGCGGTAGCATCCGCAGGCCATGAGCGAGGCGATGTGGACGGCCCAGACCGTTATGAATGAGATAGCGACCCGGCGCCAGCCCCACGACGGCTCGACGAAGTCGAAGCGGAGGGCGAACGCCGAGAAGTAGGCGAGCGCGATGGTTGCGGAGTCCGTGGCGAGTCCGCAGACGCGCGTCGCCATGAAGAGAACCCAGGCTTTGCCAGTCCGCGTCATAGGAACGGGAAGAGCAGCGCTGGCGCGAAGAGGAGGGAGTCGAACATGTCAAGGAACCCGCCCATGCCCGCCGGCATGAAAGTCGCGGAGTCCTTGACGCCGCATTCGCGCTTTATGCGGCTTTCCACGAGGTCGCCCAGCGTGCCGACTACGGCAGCGGCAGCGCCGAACGCGAGCGACTTCCAGAGCGGGAAGCCCGTGAAGGCGGTGAACGCCCAAGAGATGAGGCACGAGGCGAAGATCGAACCGGCCATCCCCTCCCACGACTTGTTGGGGGAGATCGAGGGGCACATCTTGTGCTTTCCGAAGGCGACGCCGAATGCGAAGCCTCCCATGTCGGATATCTTTATGATGGCGACGACGTAGAAGAGCCACATGAGGTCCGGCGGACGCGCGACGCACGGGATCATCACGAGGTACTTGAGCATCCACGGGATGTAGACGAGTCCGAGGACGGTCGTGGCGAACGCGGCCACCGGACGATCCGACCTGCCGAACAGCGCGCAGAGCGCGAGGACGAAGACGATTTCGTTGATGCAGGTGGTGAGCCCGTAGAAGCACGACGCCATGTAGACGACGCCGGCGATGACGCCCGGCCAGACCATGATCGGATACTTCTTGGACACCATCTGGCTGAACTCGAGGTGGACGAGGAACGCCATCAGGATGACGACGGGCTTCAGCACCTTCATGGCCGTCGTAGGCTCGCAGCAGAACCTCAGCGCGAGAAGCGCGCCGATGATGAGTCCGGCAGTAGTAAGCGCGGTTGCCACTCTCTTGAATATCTTCATGTCGTCTCCCTCTTTCCTGAAATCACTTTCTTCCTCCCATCCTGCGTTCGCGCTTCGCGAACGAGGCAAGGGCCTTGTCGAACTCCTCGCGCCCGAAGTCGGGCCAGAGGACGTCGGTGAAATAGAACTCGGCGTATGCGGCCTGCCACAGCAGGAAGTTCGAAAGGCGCAGCTCCCCGCTTGTGCGTACGATCAGGTCTGGGTCGGGGATTCCGGCGGTGTCGAGAAGGGCGGAGAAGTCTTCTTCCGTTCCGCCCTGGAACTTTGCCGCTGCGCGCAGGATTTCGTCGCGTCCGCCGTAGGAAAGCGCGACGACGAGGGTGAAGCTGCCGCCTGCGGTCTTCTTCTCTAGCGCGGCGATCTCCTTCTGGAGCTTTTCCGAAAGGTCGGTTCTGCGGCCTATGACGCGGAACCTGATGCCGTTGCCGACGAGTTCCTTCTCCTTCTTGTGGATGAAGGACGACAGGAGCTTCATGAGGCCCGAGACCTCCTCCGTCGAGCGCTTCCAGTTTTCGGTGGAGAACGCGTAGACCGTGAGGAACTCCACGCCGGCGTCGCGGCAGTAGTGCATCACGCGGTCCAGCGCATCGGCTCCGGCGCGGTGGCCCATAAGGCGGGGGAGCCCCTTGGCCTTGGCCCACCGTCCGTTGCCGTCCATTATCACGGCCACATGGCGAGGCGCGCTCATGGTCAGACGTTGATCCTGAGCGTTGTTTCGCGCGCGGGGCCGACGGAGAGGACTCCGAGCTTGCCGCCGATGAGCTCGAGGATGCGGGCGATGTACGCCTTGGCGTTGGCGGGGAGCGCGTCGTAGCTCGTGATGTGCGAGGTCTCGCACTGCCAGCCAGGCATTTCCTCGTAGACAGGCGTGCAGCGCTTGAGGGCCGCGAGGTCCGCGGGGAAGGTCGTGTAGACGAAACCGTCGTCGCGGCGGTAGCCGGTGCAGATCTTGACGACGGGGAACGTGTCTAGCACGTCGAGCTTCGTCATGGCCCAGAAATCGACGCCGTTGACGCGCTGCGCATAGCGGGCGACGACTGCGTCGAACCATCCGCAGCGGCGCGGGCGTCCCGTCGTGGCGCCGAACTCGCCTCCGCGCGTGCGGAGCGTCTCGCCGTCGGCGTCGAAGAGCTCTGTTGGGAACGGGCCCTCGCCGACGCGGGTCGTGTAGAGCTTGACGACGCCGATGACGCGGTCGATGGCGCGCGGGGAGACGCCGGAGCCGGTGCAGGCGCCGCCTGCCGTCGGGTTGGAGCTCGTCACGAAGGGGTAGGTGCCGAAGTCGATGTCGAGCATCGTCGCCTGGGCGCCTTCGAAAAGGATGGACTTCTTCGACTCGAGCTTCTCGTGGAGGAACTGTATGGTGTCGGTGACGTACGGCATGAGCGCCGCGACCATTGGCGTGTAGAGGCGGACCATCTCGTCCGCGTCAAGGGGCTGCGCGCCGAGCGCGACGAGCTTGCGGTTCGCGTCCTCGACCTGATCGCGGACGAGGTCCGTGAAGTCGGGCTTGAGGATGTCGCCCACGCGCATGCCGTAGCGGCCAACCTTTGCGGCGTACGCCGGACCGATTCCGCGACCCGTCGTGCCAATCTTCTTGCCGTCGGGCCGCGCGGCCTCCTCGGCTTTGTCGAGTGCGCGGTGCCACTGCATTACCATCTGGGCGCGTTCCGATATGTGGAAGCGCCCCTTCAGCTCGAAGCCCCAGCTTTCGACCTGCTCGAGTTCGCGCATGAGGTCGAAGGGGTCCATCACCACGCCGTTGCCGATGACGCAGTGCTTGCCGTCATGGAGGATTCCGCTTGGAACAAGGTGGAGAACGTACTTCTTGTCGCCGACGACGACCGTGTGACCGGCGTTGGATCCGCCCTGGAAGCGAACCACGACATCCGACTCCTCGGTGAGGAAATCGATAACCTTGCCCTTGCCTTCATCGCCCCACTGGGCGCCCACGAGAACCGTGTTCATTGTATGTCTAGACCTTCCTTTTCTAGAGGTGCTTGATTGCCATTCAGACTATTATTATACCAAAAAAGCAGTCCGAATGGCTAAAACCGAAAATTTGACTGATAGTGCTACTTAAACACGACTTTTTTGATATAATAGTGTCATGAAACCGCCTCAATCCATAAAGTGCGCATTTCCTGCAAGGCCCGCGGAGTCACACAAGTACTCTGTCGGGACGGTGGCCGTCGTTGGCGGCTGCGCGAGCTATCCCAATGCGCCTGTGATGGCTGGGCTAGGTGCGCGCGCGGCAGGCGCGGGGCTTGTGAGGCTTGTCGTCCCCGATGCGTCGCGCTGCTGCGCCGGTGCGCTGCTGCCGGAGGCGACGTTTGCGGAACTGTCCGCGCGCACGGCCATTCCGAAGGCGGACGTTGTCGTCGTGGGCATGGGCCTTGGCCGTTCGGAGGAAAGCGAGGCGGTGTTTGCGCATATCCTGCAGGGCCGCATAGAAAGGCTTGTGCTGGATGCGGACGCTCTTTTCCTACTTGCGGAGTGGGGGGAGCGTCTCGGCGGCTTTGTCCCCGATCCGGAGCGCGAGATTGTCCTCACGCCGCACGAAGGCGAGGCGGCTCGGCTTCTCGGCGTGGACAGGTCGCAGGTGGCGGCCGACAGGCCGTGGGCGGTGCGCAAGATCGCGGATATCTACCATGCGACCGTCGTGCTGAAGGGTCCGCGCACCCTCGTGTCGTCGCCAGACGGCGAGCGCGTCTTCGAAAACGACACGGGCAATCCCTTCATGGCGCTCGGCGGCATGGGCGACCTGCTGTCGGGGGCGATAGGCGCGCGCTGGGCGTATCTCAGGGACGACGCCTTCGCCGCGGCGACGAGCGCCGTATGGCTGCACGGGGCGGCGAGCGACATGCTCGTCGAGTCGGGCGGCGATCCTTCCATAGTCAACACCGCTGCGGCCATCGGGTCGCTGAGGGTCCGCCTTGAGCGCGGAGGGAACGCATGAACTTTGCAGTTGCAACAAGGAGAAAAACCAAATGGGAATGATCAACTATGATGGGCTGTTTGCCTCCCTGTCCACAACGGACGAGCCGTTCGGCCTGCTGACGATGCAGGCCACGTCGACTACGAAGCGGTTGATGAAGGTGTTTCCGGATCGCCTCAAGGCGCTGTATTCCGCGGAGCACGGGTTCTTCGGCCTTGCCGGGGCCGGCGAGACGACGGCGAACGCCTGGCATCCGTTCTGGGACCGGCCGATCCACTCGCTCTATGGCGAGACGCGCAGGCCGACCGGGATGATGCTGCAGGGCATCAAGCGCATGGTCATAGACCTCTGCGACATCGGCGTCAGGTGCTACACGTACCTCGCGACGCTCAAGAACACGCTGGAGGCGTGCGCCGAGTACGGCGTCGCCGTCACGGTGCTCGACAGGCCGGTTCCGATGGGCAACATCCTTGACGGACCAATGCGCAGGCCCGAGTACGCGAGCTTTGTCGCGCCACTCAACGTTCCGTTCTGCCACGGCATGACGCCTGGCGAATGCGCCACGTGGATAAAGATCGCCGAGGGGCTTGACCTCGACCTCACGGTGATCAGGCTGAACGACTGGGACCATTCCAAGCACGACCCGTGGCCCAACTTCCTGCCTCCGAGCCCCGCCATCCGCAGCTGGGATTCCGCGGTCTGCTATCCGATGACCGTCTTCACGGAGGCGTACCCCGCTCTCGACTGCGACCGCGACGGCGCGCTGTCGTTCCGCATCATCGGAGCCCCGTGGCTCGACTCGCGCAGGCTGATGAAGGACCTCGAGCCAGGCCTTGACGCATGCGGCGTGGGGATGCGTCCGTACCGCTACATCCCGCAGGGCGGCAAGTACAAGGGCTTCAACCTCAACGGCATCCTGTTCTCTGTGTCGCGTCCGCGCGCGTACTACCCCGTTACCGCGGGCGTGCTCGTCTTCACCGCGCTGGTGCAGCGCCACGCCACCCAGATGATGGTCGGCGCGCGCCCCGAGTGGCTGGACAAGCTGTTCGGCTCGACCGAGATCCGCGACACGCTCAAGAGCGGCGACCTCAGCGTGTTGTTCCAGAACTGGATTGACGGACAGGATTCCTACATCAAGACGCGCGTAAATCTCTACGCGTAGTTGAAACGAAAACAACAAAAGAAGGAGAGAATCAATGGCTAACGTAAAGCCGACGCTGGTCGTACTGGCGGCAGGAATGGGTTCGCGCTACGGCGGCCTGAAGCAGGTGGATCCCGTTGGGCCTTCGGGCGAGGCGATCCTCGACTATTCGGTGTTCGACGCCGTGCGCGCCGGGTTCGGAAAGGTCGTCTTCATCATACGCCGCGACTTCGAGGACGAGTTCAAGTCCAAGGTCGGCAGCAAGTACGAGGGGCTCGTTCCCGTCGACTACTGCTATCAGGACATCAACGACCTGCCTGCGCCGTACAAGGTTCCGGAAGGGCGGACCAAGCCGTGGGGCACGGGACACGCGACGCGCGCGGCCAGAACCGTCGTCAAGGAGCCGTTCGCCGTCATCAACGCCGACGACTTCTACGGACGCGACGCCTTCGAGAAGCTGGCGAAGTTCCTCTCCGCCTCCGAGCCAGGCACCAAGCCCATGCACTTCGCCATGGTCGGCTACAAGCTGGAGCTGACTCTGTCCGAGAACGGCTCGGTGGCCCGTGGCGTATGCCAGGTCGGTGCGGACGGCGCGCTGAACGGCGTCGTCGAGATGACGAAGCTCGTAAAGGCCGGCGACGTCGCGGAGAACCGCGAGGACGAGGCAAATCCCGTGAAGGTCCCTCTGGATGCACGCGTATCCATGAACCTCTGGGGATTCACGCCAGACCTCTTCGCCGAACTCGAGGAGCGCTTCCCGAAGTGGCTCGCGGTCAACGGCGGCAAGGAGAAGAGCGAGTGGTACATTCCGTTCGTTGTGGACGAGCTGATCAAGGAAGGCAAGGCGGACTGCAAGGTCCTGCCGACCGAGTCCAGCTGGTTCGGCGTCACATACCGCGAAGACAAGCCGTACGTGATGGCCGAGATCAAGAAGCTCGTCGATGCAGGCGAGTACCCTGCAAAGCTCATAGGCTGACGTGGCACCCATAGGTGGAGGGCCGGCCTTTGCACCGGCTCTCCATCCGGGTCCATTGCGACGCAGGCGCTGTGTTTTTTGATATAATATCTTTAAGAAAGGCGTTCCGCGCAAAGGTTGGTCCGCCACAGAATGCAAAAACTCAATGGAAGCACAGAAATGTCCGAACCTCTAGTTGGAATCGTAATGGGCAGCGACAGCGACTGGCCCCTCGTGAAGAAGGCATGCGAGACTCTCGACAAGTTCGGCGTCGCGTACGAGACGCGCGTCATATCCGCGCACCGCACGCCGGACGTCGCGCTGGAGTACTCTTCGTCCGCCGAGTCGCGCGGACTCAAGGTAATCATTGCCGCCGCCGGCGGGGCTGCGCATCTTGGCGGCGTTCTTGCGGCGGGGACGGTTCTGCCCGTTATAGGCATTCCCGTGGCGGGCGGCGCGCTGAACGGGCTCGACGCGCTCTATGCGACTGTCCAGATGCCGTCCGGCGTACCTGTCGCGACAGTCGCGGTCGGGTCCGCAGGCCCGGCCAACGCGGCGCTGCTGGCGGTCCAGATCCTTGGCACGGCTGACGCGTCGCTTCGGGAGAAGTTCCGCGCGCACAAGGCCGAGCTGCGAGCCAAGGTCTCGGCGGCGAACGACAGGATACACGCGGCCGGGTGAAGCCGGTGCGGGTGATTCGCCAACTGCATTTTCAACCAAACACAAAACAAAACACAGGAAGCACAGATATGAAACTTGAAGAAGCCAAGAAACTGCTTGAGAAGTGCGGGCAGGAGCACGTCCTTGCGTTCTGGAACAAGCTCGGCAAGAAGGAGCGCGAGGCGCTTCTCGCCCAGGTGGCGACGATCGAGCCGGAGAGCGTGAAGTACTGCCAGGAGGCGCTTGCGAAGGGCGCCGACGTTCCTGACAGCTCCAAGGGCAAGGCGCCGAAGGTGGCTGTCCTCAAGGGGAAGAAGCTTGCCGCGGCGGTCGAGGCAGGCGAGAAGGAGCTTAAGGCGGGGCGCGTTGCGGCGCTGCTCGTGGCGGGCGGACAGGGATCGCGCCTCGGCTACGACGGGCCGAAGGGATGCTACTCGATCGGGCCGATCACCGACGCGCCGCTCTTCTATTTCCACGCGCGCAAGATCCTCGCAAGGACGATCCGCTACGGGCGTCCGATTCCGTTCTACGTCATGACGAGCGAGGCCAACAACGCGGCGACGGTCGAGTGCTTCGAGAAGAACGACTACTTCGGCCTCAACCCGAAGGACGTGTTCTTCTTCACGCAGGGGATGTGGCCCGGGATGACGAAGGACGGCAAGATCATCCTCGACGCCCCAGGGCACGTATTCATGTCGCCTGACGGACACGGCGGCCTTCTCGCCGCGCTCAAGAAGTCCGGAGCCCTCGCAGACATGAAGAAGCGCGGCATCAAGTCCGTGTTCTTCTTCCAGGTCGACAATCCTCTCGTCGAGATCGCGGACCCGGCGTTCATCGGCTACCACGTCATGAACAAGTCGGAGTACTCGCTCAAGCTCTGCGCCAAGCGCGACCCGAAGGAGAAGGTCGGCGTCCCGATGCAGTTCGGCAAGACGTTCCGCATGGTCGAGTACACGGAGATGACCGACGAGCAGTGCAACCGCAAGGCGAAGGACGGTTCGCTCTACTTCCTGTACGGCTCGCCCGCGATCCACGTATTCGACCGCGAGTTCCTCGACCGCGAGGCGTCGCAGCCCATGCCGCTCCACCTTGCCTTCAAGAAGATCCCGCAGGTCGACGGCAAGGGCAAGGTCGTCAAGCCGACGGAGCCCAACGGCTACAAGTTCGAGAAGTTCATCTTCGACATACTTCCCAAGGCCAAGGTCGCGGCGTTCCTCGCCTTCGAGCAGAAGGACGAGTTTTCGCCTGTCAAGAACGCCGAGGGCGGAGACTCGCCTGCGACGTGCAAGGCCGACATGCAGGCCAAGTGGCGCCGCTGGCTCGCCGAAGTCGGCGTGACGGTCGCGGAAGGGGTCCCGCTCGAGATCGACCCGCTCTACGCGGTTGATGCGGCCGATCTCAAGGCGAACGGCATATGCCTTGACGCGTGATTCCGCTGATCGGCGGCCTTGTCGCGCACAAGGCCGCCGATTTTTGGTATAATAGTCGGAAACCGAAATCACAAACACAGACAATACAACCCAAGGAGATAGATATGGGCGAAGTTATCGGAGCCGGAGAACTGCACAAGGGAGTCAAGCTTCTCATAGACGGTGAACCGTGGGAAATCACGGAGTTTGACTTCTCGAAGCCGGGCAAGGGCCAGGCCATCTACAACTGCAAGCTGAGGAACATGATGACGGGGACGGGCATGTCCAAGAGCTACCGCTCCGGCGACAAGTTCGAGAAGCCCGAGCTTATGCAGATGTCCGTCACGTATTCGTACGACGACGGCAGCGCGTTTGTGTTCACCGACGAGAACTTCGAGGAAATCCGCGTCAGCTACGAAGTCATGGGCGACAAGAAGTACTTCCTCATGGACGAGATGGAAGTGAAGGCGCTCTTCTTCAACGACAAGGTCATCGGCGTCGACCTTCCGCAGCTCGTCGAGCGCAAGGTCATCAAGGTTGAGCCTGGCGTGAAGGGCAACACGGCGTCGGGCAAGGTCACCAAGCCTGCGACGGTCGAAGGCGGCTATGTCTGCCCCGTTCCGCTTTTCATCAACGAAGGCGACGTCATCCGCATCAACACGGAGACGGGCGACTACAACGACCGCGTTTCCACGCGCTGAACCGGGCGGTGAAAACTCCCCCGGGTGGGGGAGTTTTTCGTCTTCTCGCTATTGACAAGTTGGAAGCTCTTGTAGTATAATTCAAACAGATATGGGCAAACTAGGCAATATAGTTTTGTGTATCGCCGTACTCGCGAGCGTAATGCTGTGCGGGTGCGAGAGCGTGTCCACATACGTGAAGGGTCTTATTGGAGATTCCAAGGAGCAGGGCGAGCCTGTTGTCATGCCCGAGTGGTTTGATGGTCCGCGCATTCGTCCTGGCGTGGCCCTAGTCGTCCAGGTGAGCACGATTGCTCAGCCGCCCACGACCATGCAGGTCTTGGTAGACCAGAACGGCGACATAACGCTTCCGTTGCTCCTCCAGGAGCCCGTGGCGTGCAATGGCCTCAAGCTCGACGCTCTCAAGCAGAAGCTTGTGAAGGCCTACTCGGTCTACTACAAGCAGCCTCAGATTACCGTGACGTTCGCTCCGTTCGACGCTAAGTCGGGCGGGGTCAGCCCGTGGGGTACGGTCACCGTGCTTGGCGAAGTCGCGCAGCCGGGGCCCGTCAACATGCCCTCGACGCAGGATCTTACTGTAACGAAGGTCATTCAGGCTTCGGGCGGGTTTCGTCCGTTCGCGGACAAGCGCAGGGTGCGCGTGTCGCGTTGTGACAAGGACGGCAACCGCACTCAGACAAATGTGGACATCGAGGCGATCGGCAAGCAGGGGCGCATTGAAATGGATATGCTCCTGAAGGCCGGCGATGTCGTCTGGGTCCCCGAAACGTGGTATTAACAATTCGAAAGGAAGCAAACATGAAAACAATGATGATGCTGGGAGTGGCTGCGATCGTCTCTGCTGCGGTCGTTAATGCCGAGGCGCTTTCGCTCGCGGACGCGCGGGCGCAGATAGACCCTGTGGTTAAGGATCCCGCAAAGACCGGCGAGGTTGTCAGCCAGCTGGACGCCGCGGATCAGGTGGCGTTCCTCTCCGAGCTTAACGCCGCGATCGAGGCTCTGCCCGGTTCGGCAGAGGAGAAGGTCGCGAAGTACGTGGACGTCAACGAGTCCGCGCTCAAGGCTTCCAAGAAGGGCAATCTGCAGGCGATGCTCGCCGAGACGTTCGCTACGGTTCCGCCGGAGGCGCTCACGCTCGTCAACGAGAGGCTCGCCGCCGACCTCTTCAGCCGTTCGGCCGATCCGACGGTCACCGACGAGGAGTTCAAGAACAAGGCGGTTGACACGATGAAGATCATTCAGGACCGCTGCGCCAAGGCCGACGATTCCGCCGTCCGCGACACGTTCGCCGTCCTCATGTTCCTGCGCGCTTCCAACGGGCAGCCCGCCGACCTGCGCGATACGCTCGTTGCCAATCTCCCCGACGAATCCACCCGTGAGCTTGCAAAGAACGAGTGGATCCCTCCGGCGATGGGCGAGGGGCAGGACAAGACGTACGATCCGATGCTCGGCGCGAGCGATGCTGGCGAGGCTCCCAACGAAGTCCTTGTCCTGCGCATGGCCAGCCCCTCCATCCTCACTGCGATGCTCGGCGACCTCGGCTCGACGAAGACGACCCTCACCGATTCGTACTTCAGCCTCGACTACCTCGGTCTCCCCGAGATGACGGAGGAGTACGGAATGGGCCGTACGCCCGTCACTGCCGACCCGACGAGCAAGGCGTTCGGCGGATACAGGCGCGGCGAGCCCTTCGGCTACCAGCTCCAGACTTACTAATTTTTGGTGAAAGGGACTGCTAACATGAAATCAATGATAACTCTGGCGTCAGTCGCTACGGTAGCGGCTGTTGCGTCCGCCGACGTCATGGATCGTCCGCAGGGCATCCACTTCGGCGAGCATCTCACCCTCCGTCCTTACGTCTCGCTGTCGTACACCTACGACTCGAACGTGGACTCGACGAAGCACTCCAAGGAAGGTTCGCAGTGGCTTGTCAGCCCCGGGATCGGTGCACAGTACCTATCGGAGAACTGGAAGGTTGAGGGCGCCGCCTGGTACGAGTACCATGCCTACAACCACTATTCCCACCAGCTCAACTCTTCGAGCTACGGCGAGTTCCTGAACCTGA
The DNA here is from genome assembly GCA_015061665.1 of Lentisphaerota bacterium. Lineage (GTDB taxonomy): Bacteria > Verrucomicrobiota > Kiritimatiellia > RFP12 > UBA1067 > UBA1067. Next base: position 23,872 of record SUWC01000005.1, on the reverse strand, counting down.
ACTGGGCTGACTCGCTCCCGAACGAGCGCGGCTGGCGCGTCATGTTCAACGAGCGCTTCCAGCAGATCGCCCAGGACGACGACATGACCAACGACAAGGGACGCGGCATAGGCCGTGACCGCAAGCAGTTCCAGGCCAACGGCATCATCGAGCGCAGGCTCAACGAGTACTGGCACGCCGACGTCGAGTCGACCTACTACTTGCTCGACTATGACAACGACGTCAGCAAGTACTCCTACCTCTACGGTTGGAAGCGCTGGACGATCGGAGGCGAGATCGGATTCGCGCCCAGCAAGTGGACCGACTTCATCATTGCCGCCGACTATCAGTGGTACAGGCAGGACAACTCGGGCACCCGCACTTCCCGCACCATCAAGAGCGACTCCCGCGGTTGGTCTCTCATGGGCGGTGTTGCGACGCGCGCGACCGAGCGCATCGAGTACCGCGTCCTCGGTGGATGGAGCAGGTTCGACTATGCCGATGGGGCGGACAACATCAACGGTTGGACATACCAGCTCTCCGGCAAGTGGCAGATCGACAACACGCTCAACCTGATGGTCCTCGGCTCGAGCTACTATCAGCCTTCCGAATACGAGTACGGCACGGCCATCAAGGTCTACTCCATGAGCGCCGGTCTTGGCAAGTCGTTCATCCGCGGCAAGCTCACCAGCACGGTCGACATGGCGTTCCGCCGCGAGGATCGCGAGTATTCCGAAGTGTCGGGCTGCAACTACACGCGCGACATCTGGACCGCCCGCGTTGGCGTCAACTACGTCATCAACCGCTTCCTCACCGCTTTCGGCCGCGTCGAGTACCAGTTCTCCGACACGACTGGCGAGCACATCGGCGGACACTACTACGACTACGATCGCTGGCGTGCAACGGTCGGTATGCGTCTGACCTACTGATAAAGTGCAGAAGCTTATCCCAAAATACGGAGTTGCGGCGCACCTAGCCTTTCTGGCGGTGTCGCCGCTCTTCCTATTCCCTTACTGCGGCGAGGGATGGATTGCCTCCGTAGTCATCTGTCTCTCGGTCCTCGCCGCCGTCTGGATGGTAATGGAGCCTTCGCGCCGTTCGGGCGAGCTCCTCTTTGAGGCGAGGGAACGCGTTGTGCGTTCGCTCGTCGCCGACCCGCTTTTCTGGGTCTTTGTGGTAATACTTCTTCTTTCTGGCATCCGTTGGGCCAACGGGGGCGTAGGCATGGGTTATGACGCCGAGCTTCGGAAGTGGTCGCTTCGGGGACCGACCTGCTCGTTCATGCCAGGCACCGTCGAAGGATGCGGTGCGTATCCTTTCGCAGGAACCCTTGGCGCCTTCGTGCTCGTGATGTCCTTCAGACACGTGCTCGGCAAGGCGGCTAGGATGTCATTCCTCTTCGTCTCGTCTTTTCTTGCTGCCATAGCCGCAATCACTGCATGCGTAATGGCGCATCTCGGCGTATCAGGCGCTGTCCAGGCCGCTTCCGCACAGACAGTCATCGGGTCCTTTGCCGGAACGGCGTTCGCCCTCTACTTCCTGGGCGGGCTTACCGCACTTGCCGGGATGTTCGAGATCGGCTGGAACAAGATGCTGCTTCTTTTTTCGATTGCGATAGGCGGCACGTTTGCCGGAGCCGCGATTTTCCTCCCGCCGCAGCTCTCCGCCCTCTACATGGTTGCGGGCATTGTCGCGATACTCGTTATGCTGGTATACGTCGGGATAACCCGCAGCGCGGCGGATTCGCTCAAGTGTGCAGTCGCGATTCTCATTGCGTCGCTTATACCGATTCTCCTCATTCTCGCCCTTGACCCTGGTGTCTCGGCTTTTGAGCATTTCTGCGCGATGGTCAACGCGGACAACCTTTTCGCCGAGTCTTTTGTGCGTGCGCACGATGCGTTCTCGAGGATTGCGTTCAAGGAGTGGACGATTCATCCCTGGCTTGGTTCGGGCGTAGGATCGTTCCCGCTGGGAATCAGGTTCAACGCCACGGAGTCCGACTGGGTCCTTATCGATGTCGCGCAGAGGCTTCCGACGTCCGGATGGTGGGCTCTTCTCGCAGAGCGCGGGATTGTCGGCGCACTTATGTTCGCGCTTCCGCTTGGCTTTATGGTCTACTCGTTTTTCCGCAGGCTTGTCGGCGCGTTCTCCGGCGGCTCCACGTTTGTGCCTGGGTGCTTCCTGGGGGTGATCGCGGTTGCGACGCTTGCAGTTCAGAGTTTTATTGACCCGTCCTTCCTCGCCCCAGAGGCGGTTATGGCCGTGGCGGCATTCATCGCAATGTCCGCGGCCTCGTTTCCGCTGGTGAAGAAGACGGCTACGGACGACACGCCGGCAGGCGACAAATCGAAGGGTGACAGAGAAGATGGCCGATAAACCGCTTTATTACGGTAGCAAAGATGCTCCGATGTATTATGGCGCCTCGAAGCCGATGTACTATGGTGGAAACCAGCCGATGTACGGCGGCAAGCAGCCGATGTACTATGGCGCGGGAAGACAGTATGGCGGCATGTACGGAGGAATGCAGTATGGCGACCCGAACGGACAGTCCGGCGAGGACGGCTCGATCGTCGGAACGCTTACGGTTACGCGCATCCTGCGCGTTGTTTCGCAGCGCTGGCTCTCCATCTTCGTGTTTCTGCTTGTCGGACTGATCGTCGCGTTCGCGGTCTACCGCATCTCGCCCACGATCTACGAGGCGAAGAGCGAGTTCACGATGGATATCCGTCGCTCGACGGGGCATGCCCAAAGCGCGCTTGACGCAGCCATTCCCGACCTTGGCAACAACTACATGGAAATCTTCAACACGCGCCTTTCCGAGTGGCGTTCGGACAAGATCGTTACGAAGATCATGCAGGAGTACCGCTCCAGCCATCCGGCGTCTTCAATCGCCGACGAGGAGCTGATGTCCACGCTCGTCGACTCCAAGCTTGAACTGCAGCGCAACTCGCGAATCATCACGATATCCGTCCGATCCCAGCTGCCTTCGCTCGCCGCCGCCCTTGCGAACGCCTATGCCGAGGCGATCGAGGCGTTTACGGACGAGGAGAACAAGAACCGGTGCGACAAGGCCGTCAGCCAGATACACCTGAACGTCGAGAAGCGCCGCCGCGAAGTGGACAAGCTTGCCAAGACCCTCCTGGACTTCCGCACAGCGAACAAGGTAGACAACCTGCGCTCGTCGCGCGAGACCGCCCAGCAGTCGATCCAGAAGACGACGGCCGACATCCTGACCCTCGAAACGCAGGAGACGCAGCTCGTCGAATGGGAAAAGCTGCTCTCCGACGTCCAGAAGGAGCCCGAGAGCTTTGGCTCTCTGTCGCAGAACATTCCGCGCGCACAGGAAATCCTGACCGAGTACCGCGCGTTCCAGGATGCCGCCGTCGAGCATTCAAAGCTTCAGTTCGCGTATACCGAGAACCATCCTGAGGTGGTTGCAAAGGCAAAGGAGCTCGAGGCCGCCAAGGATCGGTTCCTCGCCGCCATCGGACGCGCGCTTGCCGCAGGGCGTTCGCTCCTCCACGAGACTCGCAACCGCCTTGCGCAGTTGCGCGCCAAGCAGGACGATCTCCGCAACGAGCTTTCTTCCCTTGAGCAGCGCATCGTTCTCGCCGAGTCAGGCCTCAACCAGCTCGAGGCCGAGTTCGGCGTTGCAAACCGCGTCCTCGAAGGACTCATCCTCGACGAGAACAAGGCCCGCCTCGAAGCTGAGGCGAACAACGAGATCATCCGCGTTGGACGCCCTGCGAACGAACCGACCAAGCCCGTTCTCCCCAACCCGCTGATCATCTTCGGCATCGGCGTTGCGCTCTCGCTTGGGCTTGGTGTCCTTTTCGTCCTCGTTATGGACAACCTGGAGGATACGATCGTCAACCTCGCCGACATCGAAGGCCGTCTCGCGCTCAAGGTGCTGGCCGTTCTTCCGCACGTCCGCCGCAAACGCCGTGAACAGGTCGCGAAGTTCGCCGTCGAAGACGTGTATTCGCAGTTCTCGGAGACTGTCGCGGGGCTTCGCAACCTGCTCGACTCTCCGCGCTACGAGGCGATGACGAAGTGCATCGTCGTCATTTCGACCCAGCCGGGCGAAGGCAAGACGATTACCTCGACGTCCATCGCAATCTCGCACGCGCAGACCGGCAAGAAGGTGCTCCATGTCGACTTCGACATGCGCCGTCCTCGCCTGGCCCGCATCTGGGGTCTCGAGCTCACCAAGGAGAGGAGCTTCTCCCACGTGCTCCAGAGCGCAGGCGCAACGGGCAAGCCCGATTTCGCGAAGCTCGTCAACAAGTCGAGTGTCGATGGACTTGACGTCATCGCCTCGCTGCCGCCTGAGGGTGTCGCGCCAAGCTCGATCTTCGGATCGCAGGTCGTGGCGGACTTCTTCGAGTGGGCGCGAGCCAACTACGACCGCGTCATTGTGGACGCGCCGCCTTTCGGCGTCGTCGGCGATGTCGTGTCCCTTGCAGTCCAGGTCGACTCCGTCATCATCATGTGCTGCCCCGACCGCACCCACTTCAAGCCGATCCAGTACTGCTCGCGCTCGCTCACCGAGGCGGGTGCGAACATACTCGGCGTCGTCGTGAACGATGTTGAGGTCGGAAGCGCGGCCGCGTTCAGCCCGGGATCGACGCACCACGGCTATGGGTATGGGTATGGCTACGGCTACCGCTATGGCTATCGCTACGGATACGGTTCTGAAAGGCATGAACACCATTCCGCTGGAGAGGGTGCTCCTTCCGGCAATCAGCAGACGGGTGCGCCGACTCAGGCGGAGCGTCCCGAGGAAAGCGAAGAGTTCACAGACGAAGAGTAGAAGGGCAGAGGTATAATGTCCAAGAAGGTTTTTATCGACGGTTCAGCCGGCACGACTGGACTACGTATTCGCGAGCGTCTTTCAGCGCGTGGAGATATCGAGCTGGTAACACTGGGCGAGGAGCTCCGAAAGGACGTCTCGGCTCGTCGCGACGCGCTCAACTCCTGTGACGTCGCATTCCTCTGCCTGCCCGACGCAGCGGCCATCGAGGCGGTTTCGCTTGTCGAGAACCCGGGGACCGTCGTCATCGACACATCAACCGCGCACCGCGTCTCTGATGGATGGGAGTACGGCTTCCCAGAGCTGTTCGGGCGTCGTCCGCGCATCGCGAGCGCGAAGCGCATTGCGAATCCCGGCTGCCATGCAAGCGGCTTCATCGCGCTCGTCGAGCCGCTTGTCCGCGCCGGCGTCGTCTCCCCCGAATCGGCGCTCTGCGCATTCTCGCTCACCGGCTATTCGGGCGGCGGGAAGAAGATGATCGCAGACTACGACGAAAAGCTCGCGCAGGACGGATCGTCGCGCGTTCAGTATCTCGGAGGGCGCCAGTACGCGCTCGCGCAGAAGCACAAGCATCTTCCGGAAATGTCGAAGATATGCGGGCTTGCGAAGCTTCCCGTTTTTTCGCCCGTAGTGGTTCCCCATCTCAGCGGCATGGAGGTGACGGTCCAGCTTCACGACGCCGACGTCGATGCGATTCGCGCGTGCTATGAGGTTGCGTACGGAAAGGACGCGCCTGGGCTCGTGCGCTACGTCGAGAATCCGGACGAGACAGGATTCCTTTCGTCCGCGGGGCTCACCGGACGCGACGACATGGAGGTTTCCGTATTCGGCAACGGCGAGCGCACGATCCTCGTCTCCCGATTCGACAACCTCGGCAAGGGCGCCTCGGGCGCGGCAATACAGAACATGAATCTCGTTCTCGGAGCGGACGAGAGGGAAGGCCTTGTCACGGCGTAACGGCGGAGGGGCGTCCAATTGAAGATCGAACGGCAGAGCGAGGAACTTAACAGGCGCAACAATGCGTTTGACAACCGTTTGCGTCCGTCCGATTTCGATGGCTTCGTTGGTCAGTCCAAGGTGCGCGACAGGCTGCTTCTCGCCGTGGAGGCGGCGAAGAGCCGGGGCGAATCCCTTGACCATGTGCTCTTCTCCGGTCCTCCCGGGCTCGGCAAGACGACGCTTAGCTACATCCTCGGCGAGGCGATGGGAGTCAACGTAAAGACGACGTCTGGCCCAGTTATAACGAAGCCAGGCGACCTGGCGGGTTTGCTTACTTCCCTTGAGCCGGGCGACATTGTCTTCATAGACGAGATCCACCGCATGGCCAAGACGGTCGAGGAGTACCTCTATTCGGCGATGGAGGACTACGCGATCGACATAATGATCGACCAGGGGCCAAACGCGCGCTCCGTCCGCCTCGAGCTGCCGCGCTTTACGCTTGTGGGCGCGACCACGCGCATCGGACTAATCGCCGCGCCGCTTCGCGCACGCTTCGGACTCGTCAACAGACTCGACTACTACGCCCCCGAAGACCTTGCGGAAATCGTCCGCCGCAGCGCCGCAAAGCTAGCCGTCGACATAGACGACGCCGGAGCCCTTGAGATCGCGCGCCGCAGCCGTGGAACGCCGCGAATCGCGAACAACCTTCTGAGGCGCGTGCGCGACTACGCGCAGGTGCGCGCCGGGAACTTCATAACTGGCGAAGTCGCCGAGAAGTCGCTTTCGCTTCTTGAAATCGATCCGCATGGACTTGACGAGATGGACCGCCGCATACTAGAGACGATATGCGTAAAGTTCGGGGGCGGGCCGGTAGGGCTGTCCACTATAGCGGTTTCCGTCGGCGAGGAGGCGGACACGGTGGAGGAGGCCTACGAGCCATTCCTCATCATGGAGGGGTACATGGAGCGCACGCCGAAAGGGCGCGTCGCGACCGATCTTGCGTATTCGCGTCTCGGACTTGAAAGGGGCGCCGCGCCGCGGCGCGCAGAGTGATGCGCAAGACACGCCAGAGCGGATTCGAGCGGCTTGAGAACTATCTCGTGAAGTTGATTCAGGAGAAGGGCGCCGACCAGAACCAGCCCGGTTCGATTCGTTTCCTGCTCGGAGTTCTGAAGGGCTTCAGCTTCATCTTCGCGCTGATCGTCTCGTTTCGCTATTTCCTCTACCGGACGGGGCTGCTTCGCCGCTTCCCGCTCGGCATCCAGGTCATTTCCATCGGCAACGTGACTGCGGGAGGAACCGGCAAGACTCCAGTTACGGAGATCTTCGCGCGCACGCTCGCCTCGCAGGGACGCAAGGTCGCGATTCTTTCGCGCGGCTACAGGCGCAAGGAGGCGCCGTGGTGGAAGCGCATGTTCACGCAGGTCGTCGAGCCGCCGCTCGTCGTTTCGGACGGCAAGCGCATCCGCCTCGACGCGGCCACGGGCGGCGACGAGCCGTACATGCTCGCGTCAAATCTCCCCGGGGTCGCGGTTGTAGTTGACCGCAACCGCGTCAAGGCCGGGCGCTATGCGATAAAGCGCCTCGGCTGCGACACTATAATACTCGACGACGGCTTCCAGTACCAGAAGCTCAAGCATTCGGTCGAAGTTGTTCTCGTAGACTCGACGAACCCGTTCGGCAACGGCAACATGCTTCCGCGCGGGATACTGCGCGAGCCTGCGCGCCATCTGAAGCGCGCGGACATCATATTCCTCACGAAGTGCCGCGGCGACGTTTCCGCCGCGCGCGAGGAGATCAGGAAGTACAACAGGACGGCGGAGATCGTCGAGTGCAACCATGCGCCAAAGGTGCTCAAGGACGTCTGGAGCCGCGAGGAGTATCCGCTCGACTGGCTCAGGGGAAAGACGCTCTGCACGCTTTCGGGAATCGCATCGCCCAAGGGATTCGAGAATTCGCTGAGGCACCTTGGCGCGAAGGTCGTCTGGTGCGAGCGCTATGCGGACCACCACCGCTACGATTCGTCAGAGGTCCTTTACGCGCTAAACCGCTCCGCCGACATGGGTGCGGACGCCCTTGTTACGACTGAGAAGGACGCGGTTCGCTTCCCGCGGTTCGAGACGTCGCCAATCAAGTGCCTTTATCTCCGCATCGCGATCGAGATACTGCGCGGCAAGGAGAACTTCACGCAGATAATAAACAGAATATGCTTTCGGTCGGCTTCGGCCAGGCAGTAGGCTCAGCCTGCGGGAAAAGGCCAACCATTTCACGTAACAACAAAAGAGGAACCAAAAAATGGCAAGCAGAATCATCCTGAACGAAACATCGTACCACGGTGCAGGCGCGGTCGCCGCGCTGACGGACGAACTCGCACGTCGCGGACTTTCCCGCCCGATCGTGTTCTCCGATCCCGACCTCGTGAAGTTCGGCGTAACGAAGAAGGTGACGGACCTTCTCGACAAGGCGTCCGTCTCCTACTCCCTCTACACCGAGATCAAGCCAAACCCGACGATTGAAAACGTCAAGGGCGGAGTCAAGGCGTTTGCCGACGCGAACGCCGACTGCATCGTCGCAATCGGCGGCGGTTCCTCCATGGATACGGCAAAGGCCGTGGGCATAATCGTCGCCAACCCCGAGTTCGCGGATGTCCGTTCGCTCGAAGGCGTCGCGCCGACCAAGAATCCGTGCAAGCCGATTCTCGCAGTCCCCACTACCGCCGGCACCGCAGCAGAGGTCACGATCAACTACGTCATCACGGACGTCGAGAAGAAGCGCAAGTTCGTCTGCGTCGATCCCCACGACATCCCCGTCGTTGCATTCGTCGACCCCGAGATGATGTCCACGATGCCAAAGGGGCTCACCGCATTCACGGGAATGGACGCGCTCACGCACGCGATCGAGGGCCTCATCACTAGGGGCGCCTGCGAGATCACGGACATGTTCCACCTGAAGGCCATCGAACTCATCTCCCGCTCGCTGCGCGACGCCGTCGCGAACAAGCCCGAGGGGCGCGAGGGCATGGCGCTTGGACAGTACATCGCCGGCATGGGATTCTCGAACGTCGGGCTCGGCATCGACCATTCGATGGCCCACGGACTCAGCGCGCTCTACGACATGCCACACGGCAAGGCGTGCGCGATCCTGCTTCCCGTCGCCATGAAGTTCAACGCTTCCGCCACAGGCGAGAAGTACCGCGCGATCGCGACCGCGATGGGCGTCAAGGGCGTTGATGCGATGTCGCTCGAGGATGCTCGCGCCGCGGCAATTGCGGCGGTCGAGCAGCTTTCCAAGGACGTTGGCATCCCGTCCGACCTCAAGGGCGTGCTGAAGGCCGAGGATGTCCGCTTCCTCGCCGAGTCCGCCTATGCCGATGCATGCCGCCCGGGTAATCCGCGCGACGTCACGGTCGAGCAGATTGAAGAGCTGTACCGCGGCCTGATGTAGTCGGATTTTTGGTATAATACGTGCCTATATGGCAAATATGACACAACTAAAGATGCTGGAGGACCTGAATGCCGTGCTGCTTGTCGACAAGCCGGCCGGAATCGCGTTCTCCAGCGTCGTTAAGACGGTAAAGCGAAAGTTCAACCTCGTCAAGGTCGGCCACGGCGGCTCTCTCGACGCCGCCGCGAGCGGCCTTCTCGTGCTTCTTCTCGGCGACGCCAACAAGTTTGCGGGCGACGTCATGGGCGCTGACCGTTCTTACGAAGGCACGATCCGATTCGGCGTTTCGACAAACACCGGCGACATGCAGGGCGAAGTCCGGAAAACATCCGCCGATCTGCCGTCCGCCGATTCCATCGAGTCTGCTTTACGCGAGTTCAAGGGCGACATATTCCAGACAGAACCGCGCTTCTGCAGCGTCCGCCGCGAGGGCAGCGCTGACTATGAAGTAGCCGACACGGGCGAGCACTCGCAGTTTCTGGCGCACGTCTATCGCTTCCGCGTGGACTGCTCCGGTATGGACGCCGCAAGGCGCGAAGACGGCTCTGCGTCGCTTCCGTTCACGCTGACGGCGACGAAGGGCGTGATAGTCCGCGCTCTCGCGAACGACCTTGGAGAGGCCCTTGGCTGCGGCGCGTGTCTTGATGCCGTCAGGCGCACCGCCGTCGGGAAGCTGTCAGTCGCCGACGCGGTTCCGTTCATGAAGGTGCTTGAAACCGACATCGCCGACTTTGCGTCGTTAACTGTTCCCGTCCACAAGGTCTTTGCGTGAAGGTTGCCGTCGGATTCTTTGACGGAGTCCACATCGGGCACCGGCGCATACTGGAGGGTGCGGATGTCGCGCTGACGTTCCGCAACCATCCGCTCTCTGTTCTCGCCCCAGAACGCGCGCCGCGCCTGATCCAGACAGCAGAGGAACGGTTCGCGTCCATACGGGCGTGCGGCGTTGAGTCGGTTGTCGCGCTAGAATTCACGCGCGACCTTGCGTCCGTGGAACCGGAGGAGTTCGTCCGCAGGCAGCTTCTGTCTCTAAGCGGACAGATTGCCGTCAGGTGCGGCGACAACTGGCGCTTCGGGAAGGGTGGCCGCGGCGATGCGAAACTGCTGCGCGGCATGGGTGTTGCAGTAGAGGTTGTGCCTTTTGCCGAATACGCGGGCGGACGTGTCTCGTCGACGCGGATACGGCAGGCGATTGAAGGCGGACAAATCGACGCGGCGAATGCGATGCTAGGGCGGCGATGGACTGTAAGCGGCTGCGTGGTCTCCGGAAAGGGCGTTGGACGCAGCATCGGATATCCGACGCTTAATATCGTCCCTTCGGACCTAGGGCTTCGCCTTCGTCACGGGGTCTACGCCGTTGAGCTCTGCGGCGCCCGGTGCGTAGCCAACTACGGTCTTGCGCCTACCGCTGGCGAAAGGGCATGGACTGCGCCTGTTCTCGAAGTCCATGTCCTTGAAGGCGGTGTGCCAGGCGCAGCGGCCGGCGAAATGAAGGCCGAGTTTGTAAGGTTCATCCGCCCCGAACGCAGGTTCGCGTCCTTCGACGACCTCAGGCGCCAGATCGCCGAAGACTGCCGTTCAGCATCGCGGGGCGGATTTGCCGCTACTGGAGCTTGACTTCCCCGATCAGATGGCGCGACTTTGGCTTTTCAAGCCTGAGCGTCATGATCTGCATCTTTTCCTGCGCCGTTCCCCAGTCCGTGTAGACAGTCGCCGTGACAGTCGCAGGACCCGTCAGCGCAGTCTGGTGGGACGCGAAGTAGTTGGACATGACCTTGTACTTTCCTGTTTCGAGGTCTTTCCTGAGGTACTCCTCCGGACCGTACCCCGTCGTTACGTCCTCCGACACGAAGCCGCCCGACGCCGTGCGGCGGTGTCCGTAGAAAGCCTCCTCGCCGTCTGGTTCAAGCACGTGGAGGTCGATGTCCGTCTCGTCAGCGTCCCACGACATGACAATCCTCAGCTTTAGCGGTATGTCGCGCCTGTATGCGGCGTCGATCTGCGGAATGTCCGCCTTTACGCCGCTGCCTTCGCACCACGAGATCAGGGCGTTCAGCTCTTCGAGCGCAACGATGGACACCTGCCGATCGTTTGTCCTTCTTCCGCTGCGGCGCGACCAGTTCGTGAACGCGGCCTCCTTCAGAAGCGACATCGCCTCGGAAAGCGCGCGCGCGTCTTTTCCCGACTTGCCGTATTCCGCCAGCACCAGCGCGAGATCGCGCCTTGACTGTCCTTCCTCGCCGCGGAGGGCAAGCGCCTTTCTGAAGCAGAGGATCGCCGATTCGTACGCGCCTGCCTCGCGCAGTCTCCAGCCCATCGCCCGCCAGACTGCGGCATCCTCAAGCTTGAACTCGGCCATGTTCGTTACGATGCGGACGCCAAGGCGGAAGGGCTCGTCGTCTCGATTCTTCGACATGCCGAAGAAAACGCCCGCTGCGTCCATGAAGAAGGCTGGCGACGAGCCGTATTCCCCCTTGAGCTTGAGATATGCGGCATACGCCGTCGCAGGGCCGTCCTTGGAAGCCTTCTCAAGAGACTTCATGTACGGGGTGTCGGCCTTCCAGGGCTTTAGCGTGACGGTCGGGGACGTTTCGCTTCCTGCCGCCCCTGCGGGCAGCTCGGAGCGTCCGGAGCTCTTTGCCGCGGCGGATTCAGCGGCCATCGGCATACGCATACGTTCCGCCATTCCGTCCTCGTCTACCATTGCATTGCTTACCGACCTTGCCATCATGCGGTTGGCTCTTCTGCCACCGCGCGCCGAACCCATAATGTTTTGCGCAACTTCCGCAGCCCCTTCGACGATGGTGTCGAAGAGTCCGCTCTTAGGTGTCGGATTCTTCGGCTTCGGGTCGTTCCACCACTTTATGCGTTCCTCCCAGAGCGAGAGAAGGTCGGACTCGTGCTGCGTCTGCGCCTTTTTGTCCGCGATGGCGTCGTCTTCCGCCCTGCGCCTGCGCACCCATTCGTCGTGGAAGGACATCGCGGCGGGCGGCTCGATCTTGTGAGTCAGGTACTGTTCCAGGGTTTCAAGGACAATCAGGCTCGTCACCGGGCTTGCGACGCCGTATCTGCGGCCAAGCGCGAGGAACTCTTCGCGCCTGTTCTCCGCCTGGGAAGCGAGGTCCGATACGCGCTCCGCCGCCCATACTGTCGCGAGGAGCTTTCCTTCGGCAATCTCGGCGCCTTCGGGAGCGGCTTCGCCCGGGGCGAGTTTGCGCACCTTCACACGGCGCGGCGGGGCGTCCGGACGGCTGGCTACGACAAGCCCTGGAATGTCTTCATACCCAGCAGCGCCAGATCCGAGAGTGTCCATTTCGTCGGAGAACAGCAGCGCCGCAGACCCTCCTGCCTTTTTGGCGCAATCCACTGCCTTCGCAATGTCGGTTCCGCCGTCGTACGCCAGCGAGTCGATCGCCGCGAGGAGCGACGCGCGGGTCGTGTGCGCCGATTCCTCCGCTTCGTTGCTGAACGTGACGAGTCTCCATTCGCCCGTTTCGGGCAGGGACTCAAGAAGCTTGCGCCAGGATGCGGACTTCGACGCCGCGCTTCCGCTCGCGTCCCAGAGAATCGTCCCCTTGTAGAAGGACGCCACTTTGTCGGCGATCGACGCCGGCTTTGCTGCGTCCGCTGGCGATGCGACGAAAACGTCGTCTCCGTCGCGCTCGCACACGGCGGACGCTCCTTCGGCGACTGGCTTTTGCACTACGTATTCAACTTCGGCGCGGCGCGGGGTCTTCGGCGTAAGCGGGAATATGCGCGTCTTCCAGATGTTGCCCTTGACGTGTTCGACAATCCCGGGGTCGATGCCTTTCTTGACTTCGGTTTCAAAGGCAACGCGGGCCTTCTCCTTCTCGCAGACTACGCCTGGGACCATTGTGCCGTTAATTTCGAGCGAGTATCCGCAGACGAACGCGCCTTCGGGGATTGGGAACTCGAACTCGCCGGACATGACGCGCGCGTTGGGGTTGGTGAAGGTGAAACAGGCTCGGCGTCGGGCGAAGAAAATGTTTTCCTCGATGTCGCTTTCTGTCATTTCGACATTGACGGGCTTTTCGTCGGTGCGCGTATCCGCCACCACGACAATGGGGGGCGGCAGGTCGATGGGCGGGCGTGGGACAAGTTCCCTTGTGGTTGAGATGTCCGTCGCCGCGGCGACGCTTGGAAGAATTACGGCTGCAAGTGTGATGTTGTTCATGTCTGGATTATAACAAAGCAATTGTCGGAAAGTCAATGCGAGCGCGAATTGGAGGTTCCCCAATTTTACTTTGGGCTGCCGAACCTTTGCGACCCCTGCGCGGTTTTGGAAAAACTCCGACGGTTTATGTTCTCGCGCGGCCTGCGTGTAAGGGCTTGGCTTCGTTCGGGGCAACGGTCCTCGCCTTTTGATACGGCCGATTTGCTCGTCCTCACGCGGCTCGGCAACCGCTAGGTTTGCCTTCGCCGCGAGTCCTGCTCAAATCGGCTCGTCTGAAAAGGTTCCGGTCCGCTCGGCCCTACGAAACTGCGGTTTTGTTCCAAAACCTTGTTTCTGTGGGCTTTCCGCTCGGGCTGCGCCCTCGCCCCTCAAAACGCTGCGCGTTTTTCGGCGGATATCCGGCCCCGATCGAAGCCAACCTTGCATTTTCGACAGCGTTCGCCGCGACGCCTTCGCGCCGGACGCCCCGGCCCCGCAGCGCCGTCCGCCTCCTCCCGCGCCCATCATCGGCGATCCGCGTCGCCTGGCTTCGTCGCGCGACGACGTGGCTTGCGCCATGCCGCCGCGCGTCCTTGCCATGCTCGCGCCTTGCCGCGCTTGACGCGAGCCGGAGGCGTCCGACCAGCTCCGCCAGTTCGTCCGTCGCTGGTCGCCGCGTCTCGCTTGTGCCGCATTGCGCGCTGCCGTGCGTGGTCCTCCCCGGTCCATAACCGGCTTCTCGCCAGTGAGTCAAGCCTTTGCGGTCTCTGTGGGAAAGGACGAGTCGCAGTCGGATGAACGGCTAAACTTGCAGGGGGTTGCGTCGCTCGGGCTCTTGCGACTTTGCTTCGCAAAGCTCCTCGCTTCGCTCGTCGGCCAACCTGACGCCTTCGGCGCAGGCGAATCCCGCGACGGAACATGGGATGGCAGGAGAGTTGTTTACGAAGAGCCAAAATTCGTGTATATTCGTGTCGGGCGTAGCCCGGTTCGTGTCGCAGGGCTTGCCGAAAACCGAAGGTTGGAATGGCGCGGCGGCGTTTGACGAAGGTCGCACGTAGGGGAATGGGAAACGGGAAATGGGCAATGGAGGGCAACTGCGACCTTCAAGTCAAGACGGCGACGCGCCATTCCGGCGGCGGAACGCCGCTCGGCAAGCCGCCGCGTTTCGTGGTCGCGCGTCAGCGCCCGAGAACAGGTATTGCCCACAATTTGGCATGTGACTACGCAGCGCTGCTGGGCCTTGTTTCGCGCTGTCGAGCCTGCGTTGACAGCAGCGGGGCGGATGTTGTAAAATATGCGGACGATGAGTCACGAAATGGGGATTGAAGACTATGGTCGAAATGTTGTGTGAGGAGTTACATTGAGATGAAGGTATGTTTGCTCGTTTCTTCTGCTGTTCTGTCGTTGGCTGCCATAGGCTCTGATGCCCATGGCATTTTGCAGGGCCTTCTTGCCGAAAACGTAGGATCGGTTCTGTCCAATGACGTCGATAAAGCGTTCTTGGACTTGGAGATCGGGTATATGCGCGGAATAGATGCTGCAGATATCCATCACATGGTGTCCGAGAGTACGACGAAACCGGTGTTTGTACGCTTGTATACACTAGGAGGAGATTCTCAAGTCCAGAGGTCACGCACGACGCTGTCCAGGTGCGTAGCGCAGATGGTGGTGCTGAATGCATAGTCGCGGATGTTGTTGATACTGCGATATTTCTTCGCAAAGGCGGGGAGTGGCGGTGCGTGAAGGATGAGAATCTGCGGCGGCAGATAATTGATTGTTGCAAGTCTGCGACGAGTGATTTGCTTAATTGCGAATAGCGAAGCCTGTCCGTGTAGTCAGTGGTTAAAATACCCAAACTATAACGCGGCTGGAAGCCGCGTCAGCCGAAGAACCGGTAGAACTGATACCACTGGCCGGGACGGCGCATCGTCTCCTCCTCGAGGAACGAGACGAAGCCGGACGTCAGGTCGCCGTCGAGAAGCCGTGCGCGGATTTCATAGGAGTTCCAGCCCGTTTTGACGCACGTGAGCGCATAGACCGGCGACTCCATCAGCTTTGCGAATCGGAAGACGCCCTTGGGCCATTCGCATTCGACGCCAAGGAAATCGCGCTTCATGCTGCGCCTCCGCGATGCCGCGTCGGACCTGCCCTCGGCCGCAGGGAGCCTGTCTCCGGCCATAAGCACAAGATCGCCGTGCGCAATCGCCTCCTTCATCTCGACCGCCGTCTCGACTCCAATCTCCTCTACGGCATGCAGCGTCAGGAGAGACCTGTCGAGCTTGGACATGAAGATGGACGTGAAGACGGCGTCGTGTCCAAGTTGCTGGAATGCGTGGACCGACGGCACGTGCGCCCGTTTGACGGCCTTGCGCAGCGCAGGCATCACCTCGATGCAGCCAAGGTGCGTGGACAGCAGGAACGCTCCGCCCTCCAGCCATCCAGTGTCGCCGGATAGCTTGAATTTCGGCGCGTCCTTGCACAGCGTGCATGCGTCCGTCTTGTCGATCATCGTCCATGCGAAGCCGAGCGTCTGCCGGACCATCCTCCATCCGATGAAGCGGAGCGGGGAAAGACCGCGCCTGACGCGCTCGGCGTTCAGCACGCCGTAGAACTGGCGCAGAGCCTCCCGCGCAGGGCGGCAGAACGGATAGATGAAGAGGAACGCGGGAAGGAAAAGAATCTTCGCGGCGCTTTTGCCGAGGAAGCGGTAGAACCACCAGATAAGGAGAATGCGAAGTCGCCCGGCCGACTGCTCGCGCTGTCCGCCCCAGCCCGAGTCAGTCCGCCCCTGGTCCTTCGCTTCGCCATGGCGCGGCATAACGACCGCGAACAGGTAGCTGTAGGCAAGCCCCAGCGCGATCGTCCGCCCCATGCAGCTGACGATGCTGAACGACGTGAAAGAAAGAAATCCGAATCCCGCCAGGGACGATAGGAAGCAGAACAGAACGGTGCGTCTTTCGGCTCCACCGCGTCCGTCCGCCATGAATATCGCATAGTCGATGCCGACGCCCCACAGTATGAAGAAGCATATTCCGTGGAAGAACGTCAGCGTCTCTCCTAGCCAGCACAGCGTGCCGAGCGTCGCAACGGAGGCGGACAAGATCGGCAGCGCGTAATCCAGCGTCCGCTTCCTGAATAAGGCGAAAAGCGCAATCGCCATGGCGAGCATTGAGAGCGACAGCAGGCGGGCAGTCTCGCTCGATAGCCGGAGGAACACGAGCTTCAGTTCCCTCTTCGGGTAGAACTTGAAGCAGAAGGGCGCTTTCCCGAATGTGCTTTTGTCGTATGGCGAGAGCAGATAGACTTTGTCCTTCGCCTCTACGAGCATCGCCGACGCCGGGCCTGCAAGCGGTGGCGGAATCGCCTCGATGTACACAGGAGGCCCGTCGAACGACTCCACGTTCGACTTCAACGCGCGGTCGGACTTCTGCCTGACAAGGCTCGGCATTATGCGTGAGAGTCCGTTGACTCCCATCTGCTCCTCGCGTTCAAGCGCCTCCTGAAGGGTCTGTCCCTCTACGACTGTGAAGGCACCTTCGCCTTTCAGGAGCATGTCGGCGAACTTCGCCTCGCCCCTCGCCATCACCGGATCGGGCGTGTGAAAGGCCGCAGGGTCCGTGGTGAAGGTCAGCTTCGGTATTCCGAGCGCCGCCGTCGCAATGACAATGGACATCAGGATCGGCCGTGGCTTTGCAAACGTCGCGCTACCTGTCTGCGGCATTGCGGAGACTCTTCCGGAGTTCAGCAGGAACAGGCATGCGAAAGCGAATATCGCGAGGAGGCCGGCGATCGTGAACACGGACATCTGGCGCAGCATTCCTACTGTTGAGAACGCCAGCGGCGCGAACGCGAAGGATGTCGTCGCGAACGCGCCTGCGAGTTTGCGCACGAACGGTCCGCGCGCGGCGTCATCCCGCAGCGCAAGGGAGTGGTAGCAGTAGTCCACGCCAAGCCCGATGAGCGCGGTTCCGAAGAGGAAGGTAAGCGCATGCGGCTTCCCCGGGAGAAGGCAGACGGCGGACGTGCCGGCGACAAAGCCGGAGCCGAGCGCGAGCAGCGTCGGGACCACGAACCTGAACGAGCGGAAGAGCAGCCATCCGAGCGCGAGGACGCACGCGATTGACAGCGCGCCGATGGCGTTGACCTCGCGCTTCGTCGCCTCCGTCGCGATGAAGGTGTGGAAGGGCGCTCCGCTGAGCCAGACCCCGTCGTCAGTGCGCGCGATTTCCACGAGGCGGCGGATGCCTTCTGACTGGCGGGCGTCGGGCGGACCGTCGAGCTTTGCGGTGAGTATGATTCCTTTGCCTGACGCGCCTTCGGGCATCATGGATTTGAGCGAGGCGACGAAATCGGAGATGAAGTAGAACGGATCCTTCGACTTCGGGAAGAGTCCGATGCCGGAGTAGTCGCGTCTCTTAGCCGCGCGGCGGATGCGGTCGAACTCGCCGTTTTCGAGCAGCTCCCGGGACTTTGCAGAGAGCAGGCCCTGCCCGTGGTCGCCATAGTACTCGAGGACAGCCTGCGGGTCGACGCTCTCGTCGAAGTCGAACGCCGCCTTGCACTTCGCGGCGCGCGCCTCGTCCGCGCAGAGCACTCGCAGCGCGGCGGAAGTGCCGCGCCCGATGTCCGTCAGCGTGTCGGCGCGTTCGCCTGCGAGGGAGAGAAGGTCAGTCGCGACGCCGCCGCGGAGACGGACGAAGGACACTGCGGCGGCTGCAATGACGGCGGCTGCGAAGAGGGCGCGGGGGATTCTGGTCATGGATGGCAGCCGTCGTTTGCTTTACTTGAGCTTCTGGTCGATCGCGCGCTCGGCGCGCCATGCGGCCGGGAGCGAAGCGTCGAAGGCCGAGTCGGAGAGCTTGATCCTGAAGAAGCCCTCGTAGGCCTTGTTGCCGTTCAGGCCCTTGATGGAGAATGAGACTTCGCGGACATTTGAGGGGACGCGTCCGTAGAACTCCACGACGTCCCCTGCGTACAGGTTCTTTAGCCTGCGCGGGTACATGTCGGCCTGGGAGGAAGACGTGAAGACGACCCGGATGTCGCTCAGAACAGGATCGCGGAACTTCTGAGCGAACGGCTCGAGCCCGCCCCCGGCCTGATGCCTGTCGCCGCTGTAGATGTAGCTTTCGCCGCGGTTGCCGTGGGTGAGCAGGTCGAGGAGCTCGCGGTTCGCGCTCTCCTTGACGCCGTACATGTAGACGGAGATGAGGCCGTCGTTCAGCGCGGTGAACTTGGAGAGGATCTGCGAAGTCGTCCGCACGCCTGCGTTCGCGTCGCCGTCCGTCACGACTATCGCGATCAGCGGACGCGTCGGGTCGCGCATGAGCGTGAGGACCGACCTTATGGACGAGAAGACGTCCGTCCTTCCGTGCGCGGCGAGCCTGCCGAGCCAGGTGTCCGCAACGTTGAAGCTGACGGCGTCGCACGGCTGCCACGTCTTGAACGCGTAGGTGAACTTGTCGCGGAACGCGACGAGGTTGAACCTGTCGCCGGTGTTCGTGACGGACCGCAGTATCCTGCGCGCGGCGGCGCGGCAGCTCTGGAGCCTGTCGTTGCCGATGGAGCCAGAGGCGTCGAGCAGGATCACGACGTCCTTCGGCACCGTCGGGAGCTCGGCCTTAGGGTCGAAGCGCACCTTGAAGTACGTCCACGTTCCCTCCTGCGCGCTGGTAGAGCCGATGTTGACGTACTTGGACAGCTCGGCCATGTCGCGCGTGTCGAGCAGGTCGCGCACAGCCGACTTCTCCGCCTCGACTATGCGCTCGTCGACGGTGGTCGTTATGTCGACATCGGGCTTGAACACCTCCTTCGGCTGCTTTTCGGCGCTTGTCTTGTCTATGGCGAATTCTGGGGCGTCGTGCATGGCGGCGGGTATGTCGTCCCCGAACTTCGGCGCGGTGAAGGCGGGCATCGCAAGGTCCGGCGCGAAGGCGGAGACGGCGGGGCCTGTGGCCGCAACGTCTGGCTTGGCGACTGACATCGTGTCGGACGGGTCGGGCACGATCGGCGCGGACGCGTCGTTGACGGATATCTTCTCCGAGAACGTGGGCAGCATGTCCTCAACTGGAAGCATCGGCATCGACAGGACCTCCGCTTTCGCCGCAGGCGCGACCGTCACGGCCGGTGCGGCAAGGTCGATTGGGGTTGACGCCATGGGAACGGACTCCTCGACTTTCGCGTCCGGCGAGTCCTTTAGGGGGTCGATGTCGCGAATGACGTCGATGCGGACGTTTTCGACTGGTGGCTGCGCATCGGACACGGTCATTGGCGGGCGCCTGTGCCCGTGGTCGAATCCTGTCGCTATCCTCGTCATTATCTTCGGGCGGATCGCAATCATCGTGGCGACGTGCGCCACGAGCGAGAGGATGAGCGCCCATCGAAGGACGTTCTTTTTCCTAAGGCTCATTTGCCGGTGCCTCCTTCGTTTATCGAGTCGATTATCTTCTGCGCCTCTGCCACGAGCTCCTTGTCGTCGAAAAGCATGACGACCGTCGTAGCGCAGCCTTCGGCGTTTTTCATGTCACCTGCCGCGGCGTAGTTGCGCGCGAGCCACAGGTACGCCGTCGCGCGGCGCCTGTTGTCCGCCTGGTTCAGCTTTACGGCCTCGCGCAGCGCGGCATCCGCCTCCTTCACGTTGCCGGCCTTCGCCTCCAGGATGCCGAGAGAGAGGGCCGCTTCGCACGCGTCCTCGGTGCGGCAGGTTTCGGACATTGCGGCGCGGTACGACTCGAGCGCTTCGGTGAAGCGCCCCGCTGCCTCGCGGGCCGCGCCTTCGAGCGCGTGGCCCGACTGGCGCCATTCGGGCGTCGTCGCGCCTGCGACGATGGCCTTGCCGCACATCTCGGCCTCCTTGGCGAACGCGTCGCCGGAAACGAGCAGAAACTTCCCGACGGCGCGCAGCTTGGACGCGGGCATGCGGTCGGCGGCTCCTTCTGACACAAGCTCCGCGTAGGCCTTCCGCGCCTCGTCAGTGCGCTCCTCGCGGAACATGCGGTCCGCCAGCATCAGCCTGGCCTCGCGCGACTGGTCCATGGATAGCCCCAGGGAGATCGCCTCTTCGAGGAACGCCGAGCCTTCCGCCTCGTGCTCCAGCTTGAAGGCGCACACGCCGCGCCAGTACAGCGCCTCGGCCTTGCGGGAGGCGGCGTGCCCTGAAGACACCGTCTCGGCGAGCGCAAGCTCGGCGGCGGACCAGCGTGAGGCCCGTATGTCGACGAGGGCCTTGCGGAAGAGCGCTTCGGCGGATGCGTCGGTCGACGGGAAGTCGCGCGCGATGGCGCCGTATTCCGACGCCGCGTCGTCGTCGCGGCCTGCCTTTTCGTAGGCCCAGCCGAGGCGCAGCCGGTCTGCCGGGTCGTTCGAGAGCGCCGCGCTCCGCTTTGCGGCTTCGATCGTCATTGCGGCGTTTTCAGCGTTGTTCTCGGACTTCCCCGCCTGCTCGAACGCCATGCGCGCGAGCGGAAGCTCGGCGGCCTTGCGGTAGCGTCCGTCGATATGCGAGGCGAGGTACTTCTCGAAGAGCGTCTTTGCCTTTGCGAAGTCGCCCGAGGCGTATGCGCATGCGGCGAGAAGGTAGTCGGTGTCGTCGGTTCCGCCACTTCCGCAGACTGCGGCCGATTCGGAGTACTTTCCGTTAAGGTACTCGCTCCAGGCATGCATTGTGCGGATTTCCTTGGCCCGCTTGTCGTTGGGGTAGAGCCTTTCGTAGCGGCGCAGGATTGTCGCGGACTCTCCGTAGCGCTTGTCGGCGTAGCTGAGGTTTGCGGCGAGGTACAGCGCGTCGTCGGCAACGGGGGACTTGGGCAGGTAGTGAAGGCGCAGGAGGTCGGCGTAGGCCTTGCGTCGGACCGTTGGGTCCTTGTCCGACGCGAGTATCTGCGCGCTGCGAAGGCGTGCGTAGACGGCGTGCTGGCCTTTGGGGTTGATAGTGGCGCAGCGCGAGAGTGCGTTCGCGTCGTTTGCGAGGGTGCCGTAGTGGTAGAGGGCGATGGCCCTGGTCTCGGCGGGCACGAGGTCGTTGTCGAGCGACTTCAGTTCGGAAAGCTTTTCGGCGTCCGTCGGCGCAGCCAGGGCCTTGCTGAGCCTGGCGCGCGCGGCGTGGCGGGACGTCGGGTGCTTTTCGACAAGTTCGGCGTAGCGGCTGCGGGCGGCCGCTGTGTCGCCGAGCGCGCGGAGGGACTCGGCGAGGCGGTAGAGAAGCTCGTCCGGAGCGACGCCTTCCGCGCCTATCAGGGCGGTGTATTCGGCCTTTGCTTCGTTGTATGCGCCGCGGTCGAAGAGCCTGTCGGCCATCGCCATGCGGTCCGACGGAAGGATTGCGGATTCCGTCCATGCTGCGCACGCGAGCGACAGCGTCAGAAATGTGACAGTAGACTTGCTCATGGTTAAGGAATATTATAGCAAATTTTGCCTCGTGACGCAGATGCGGGGAATGGGAGAGGGGGAGTTTGGAGACGCGGCTTCCAGCCGCGTATAATACAGCCCACTTACAATCACAACGCGGCTGGAAGCCGCGTCTCCAAATTATTCCCCTCTTCCCACTTCCCCATTCCCCATTTCCATGCTGCTTGCTGTGTAAGGGCTTGGCTTCGTTTGGGGCAACGGTCCTCGCCTTTTGATACGGCCGATTTGCGCGTCCTCACGCGGCTCGGCAACCGCTAGGTTTGCCTTCGCCGCGAGTCCTGCTCAAATCGGCTCGTCTGAAAAGGTTCCGGTCCGCTGCGGCCCCGATCGAAGCCAACCTTGCATTTTCGACAGCGTTCGCCGCGACGCCTTCGCGCCGGACGCCCCGGCCCCGCAGCGCCGTCCGCCTCCTCCCGCGCCCATCATCGGCAATCCGCGTCGCCTGGCTTCGTCGCGCGACGACGTGGCTTGCGCCATGCCGCCGCGCGTCCTTGCCATGCTCGCGCCTTGCCGCGCTTGACGCGAGCCGGAGTCGTCCGACCTGCTCCGCCAGTTCGTCCGTCGCTAGTCGCCGCGTCTCGCATGCGCTGCATTGCGCGCTGCCGTGCGTGGTCCTCCCCGGTCCAAAACGGGCTTCACGCCACGGAGTCCAGCCTTTGCGGTCAAACAACAAAAAGGGCGTGGAGCTGTCGACTTTTCAGTCGCTCCCCATTCCCCCTCTTCCCTCTTCCCCATTCCCCCACGAATTATGCTATACTATAGTTGTTCCGCGAGCGGTTCGCCGCTTATGGAGCCGGTGCCGATGGGGAGAAATCCAAAAGGCCGTCAATCAATGTAGCATCAAAGCTACACGTCGTTCACACGAAATCCGACCAAACATTTCAATTCCGAACGGCATGTAAGTGATGATGCGCCCAGCTGGGCGCATTGTTTCTTCGTGCATTCGGAATGGGCCTTTGGTCGGGCCTCGTGTGAGTGCATGGATGAGACATGCGCTCTTTTTCATGCATGCGAGGCGGTCTCCGCGGCGGTTTTGCGCTACACGGGTGAACATGCATAGGTGAAAAAGGAGTCGGCATCGGCAGATTGGCAACTCTGTTCCGCCTCCGCTTGCGGAGGCGATAGCAATGGAAGTCGTCAAGGCGATGCTGAAGACCGACAGGTGAGATTGTGGTACAATATTGGCTGGCAAACTCTGGTGTCCAAATGTGATAGGGCCATGAAATGAAAGATAAGACAAAACTCGCAGTCTGGATGCTTGTGCGAATCGCTTCCGCGTTGGCGATTGGACATGCGGCATTCTTTTTCCTTGTGTTGACCTTGCGGCTGGGGACAGGTCTGGTGGCTTCTGAAATCGGATGCCTCTGCCTCAGCACGCTGGCGTTCTACATGCTCAAAGTCCGGCACTGGCGTTTCTGGGTTGCCGTTGCGATTGGAGTTGTTCTATGGTTCGCAACAATGTGGATACAGGTATACACCGATCCGCTGTATGATGGTGCCTGTGGGTATACGCGGTACTTCGGGCTTCCATTGCCGGCGCATAGGTCTAATGAATGCTCGACGGGATATTCGATAATTGCAGACGGCAAGCCAGGAAGATCGGCAATGAACTTGCTTTTCTGGTGTTTCGTTGCATACGCGCTTGTCATCGCGCCGCGCATAGTGCGTTGGTTCCGGGAGGCTTGGCGTAGCCATAGGAAGTGCGTTATCGTCTCCGTAGCGGTTTTGTTGGCTGCTGTTGCGTGGGTAATTGGCTACCGCCGTGAAATCGCCGAGAACTGGTACGCCCCTCGTGACTGGCAGTCGCCGCGCGGCTATAGACGCTTGCCAAGAGAGCTTTGGCCAGAGCGCACATGGTGGGACAATGTTAAGAGCTATTTCTGAGACAAGGCCCGGTTCGTCAAGTAGAAAATGCACCCGACGGCTGACCGTCGGTTTCTTGCATCCTGGAATATCCCCACTTTTTAACCCCTGAAACGAGTCGCATGCCTGATTTTATTGGGCAGGACGAGTTTCTGGAAGTGAAATAAGCGAAAAGTCGGTTCCACTTGCTGGATGTGGTATAATGCCACTTGCCAAAAACCACCAAGGAGGAACCGACATGGGAAATGATAGCATAA
>SUWC01000080.1 GCA_015061665.1 Lentisphaerota bacterium | reverse complement strand
CTCGGGCTGACGGGGTCGACGTCTGAGGCGACAAGCCACATGTCGAACCACACGACGTCGCAGCCGGACGGCGCAAAGTCATGCGAGACCGACGCGGGTTCGTCGTCTGCGCAGTCCGACATCTCGAGCGCTGCGCTTCCGCCGTGCGGAGACGACGCGGCCGCCTCGGCGCGGCCTGAGTGCGTTGTCCATCCGTTCTGTCCGTCGATCGGGCCAAGCGCGACGCCGGGCTGCTCAAACGTCTCGGAGAGCAGCGCGACAGACGCGGGCGCTACGGAGAGGGGGTCAGACCCCCATGCGAGCTCCACGCCGTCGGGGATTCCGTCGCCGTCCGTATCGGCTGCAAAAGGCGATGTGCCGTACACGCGGGACTCAAGAGCGTCTGGAATGCCGTCGCCGTCGGAATCGAGGGACGCGTCGGCGGCGATGTAGTACTTGGCGGAGAAGGACTCGGGAAGCTCGTCGCGGAACGCGAGCGTCTGAGCGGCGGTGACGTCGCGCGCAACGTGCGACCACCCAGCGGGAGGCGGATTGGGGGAGTCCGCATACGCCGTGAGCAGGTCGACGGGATGTCCGCCGGTCGCGATCTCGAAGTCCGCGAACGCGCCTTCCGGGTCGACGGAGAGGGAAAGGAAGCGGGGGAAGGCCGAAGCATCGGGTCCTGTGCGTCCGAAGAGATGGAAGGCGACGGAATCGGCGTCCGTGCGCGCGAAGTGGATCGTGTCGCCGCGCGCTGCGGTCATGAGGGAGTTGGAAAGCGTCGCCGGGTCCAGCCATCCGTCTGCGGAGTAGATCGCGTTGGTCATGAGTCCCGTCGCAAGGGAGTAGACGTAGAGCCTGTCGGAAAGCGGAGAGCCGTCGCCCATGAAAAGACCGGAGATGTAGTCGGCGGGATATCCTTCCCCCATCGGCGAGAAAGGCATCTGTGCGGTCATGACGTCGTTCGTCGTGGGACCGACCTTCGCAACGCCTACAACATCCTCGGCATGCGAAACAAATGCGCCCGACGCAATCAGTGCAAATGCAAACGCGGCCATCGCGCGAATGCGCGACAGCGTAGACATCAGTTTGACGACGTTTTCTATCGATTTATATGCTATGTTTCTTTCCATCGTTTCAACCTTGCCGTTCGGCAATTGACGGAAAGTTTAGCAAATATTCCGAAATCTAGCAAGTTGTCTAATTTTTGGTGGTAAAAAAAGGGGGTGTTTTTAGACATCTCCGCCAAAACAGGCACTTCGAGCGGAGATTTGTCTGCGGGGGAAATCATACACCCATTATTGTTGCGTCAACGGAGCGACGCAACAATAATGGGCGTAGCTGCAAAGCGCGAGTAAAGCAAGGACGCGCGGGGCGGACAAGCCGCCCTTAGCCCTTGATTGCCTTTATCATCTTCGGAATCACGACGTTGAGGTCGCCAACTATTCCGTAGTGGGCGATCTTGAAGATAGGAGCGTCCTTGTCGGTGTTGATCGCGATGATCTTCGCGGAGTCCTGCATGCCGGCGATGTGCTGCACGGCACCGGAGATTCCGCAGCTGATGAAGAGCGCGGGACGAACCGTCACGCCGGTCTGTCCGATCTGGCGCTCGTGCTCGCAGTATCCGAGGTCGACCGCCGCACGGCTCGCGCCGACTGCGCCGCCGATTGCGTCCGCAAGGTCGTGGAGAAGCTTGAAGCTCTCCTTCGAACCAACGCCCGCACCGCCTGCGACTATGATGCGCGCGCCCTTCAGGTTGACGCTGGAGTGCCTGCGGACGATGTCCAGAACCTCGACCGGAATTTCGACGCCTTCGAGGTGCGAGCTGTGGCGGACAATTTCGCCCGTGCGTCCAGCCTGCTTTTCAAGCGGCTTCATGACGCCCTCGCGGACAGTTGCCATCTGCGGCCAGTTTCGCGGATTGACGATAGTCGCGATGATGTTGCCGCCGAACGCGGGACGAATCTGCTGGAGAATATTGGTGAAGCTCTCCTTCGTCTTTGGATCGGTGTAGTCGCCGATCTGGAGGTCCGTGCAGTCAGCCGTGAGGCCGCAGCGCAGCGCCGAGGCGACGGCAGGTCCGAGGTCGCGTCCCATGTGCGTCGCGCCGAAGATCACGATCTGGGGATTGACCTCCTTGATCAGCTCGACAAACGCGTGGCGATAGGCCTTGCCGCGGAAAACCTTGAGCGCGGGATCCTCGACGAGATGCACCTTGTCCGCGCCCGCCTCGATAAGCTCCTTGCAGAGTCCCTCTACGCCGTCGCCGAGAAGAACCGCCGCGAGCGGCACTCCGAGCCTGTCGGCGAGTTCACGCCCCTTGCCCAGGAGTTCGCGCGGAACCTCGCTGAGCCTGCCTTCCTCCTGTTCGGCGAAAACCCAGACTTCGCCCTTGCTTCTGTCAGTTGTCATAAGTAGCCTTTCTGTGTCCGCGTTTGTTAGCCGATGGTGTGGTCTGCGACGAGTTCGTCGACGAGCCCCTTGATCCCTTCGTCAGTCGGGGCGACTTCCTTGTAGTCTCCGCCGGCGAGAACGACGTTTACGATCTTGTAGACGTTCGTCGGGGAGCCCGCGAATCCGCAGCGGTCCGCCTCGCACGCGATGTCGTCGCAGGAGAGCTGCCCGATCGCGAGGTCGCCTTCGAGCGCGACTCCGCCGTTCTCGGCAGGCGCCTTCGCCTTCTTGTACTTCATCACGCGGCGGACGTTCTTCGGGCGCAGTTCGCCGAACTTGTCCGTGACCGTGAAGAGCGCGGGGAGCTTCACGCGGTCGGTCTCGATTCCCGTTCCGATGTCGCGCGTCGCAATCGCGTAGTCGCCGTCCATCCTGATGTCCTCGAGGTAGGTGATCGCCGCGAAGTCGAGCTTCTCCGCGATCTGCGGGCCGACCTGCGCGGTGTCGCCGTCGATTGCCTGGCGACCGCAGAAGACGAGGTCAGGCTTGAGCGAGCGGACGGCCTGCGAGAGGATGTAGCTCGTCGCGAGCGTATCCGAGCCGGCGGCCTTGCGGTCGGTAAGCAGATACGCCTTGTCGGCGCCGCACATGAGCGCCTCGCGCAGAATGGCGCAGGCGGCGGGGAGGCCCATCGTTATGACGGAAACCGTGCCTCCGCACTCCTCCTTGACCTTGAGCGCCGCTTCGAGCGCATTCCTGTCGTCGGGGTTGAAGATTGCGGGGAGCGCGGCACGGTTGATCGTGCCGTCGGCCTTCATGGCCTGTCCTGTCACCTGCTTGGTGTCGGGCACCTGCTTGATGCAGACGACGCAGTTGTATCCGCCGGGGCGGGAGTTGTTGCTCGAGTTCATAAGTGTTTCTCGTCGTTTTGTCTGACTGTTGTTATTCAAATCGGATGGTCGCAGCGCGGCCGTGTCCGTCAAGACCCTCTACCTTGGCGAACGCCTCGATAGTGGGGCGCGTCTCACTCAGGTCGCCCTTCGTGAACGCGACGAAGCTGTGGCGGCGGCGGAAGTCGTCCGGCGTGAGGCCGTTGAACATGTTCGCGGCGCCGCCCGTGGGCAGGACGTGGCTCGGGCCTGCGACGAAGTCGCCAGCGGACTCGGGAGTCCATGCACCGGCGAACACGGCGCCCGCAGCGCGGACGCCCTTCATCACCTTGAGCGCGTCCTTCGTCATAATCTCGAAGTGCTCAGGCGCGAAGCGGTTGACGACCTCAAGCCCCTCCGCAACGTCCTTCGCGACGACAATCAGGATGCCCTCGCGGTCTATGACACGCTGCACAAGCTCCCGGCGGGAGAGCGTCTCCGTCTGGCGCAGCACTTCGGCGCGTATCGCCTCGGCCTGCTCGCGCGATGTGCAGACGCAGAGCGACTTCTCCCATCCGCTGCCGTGCTCGGCCTGGGAAAGGAGGTCCGCCGCGATCCAGCGCACGTCTACGGAGCCGTCGGTCAGGACGGCTATCTCGCTCGGGCCCGCGACCTGGTCAATCGCGACATATCCGTAGACCTGGCGCTTTGCCGCGGTCACAAACGCATTGCCCGGGCCGGCGATCTTCTGCACCTTGCGGCAGGTCTTCGTTCCGAAGGCCATCATGCCGATCGCCTGTATGCCGCCGACGCGGTATATCTCCGTCGCGCCCGCAAGGAGAAGCGCGTAGACGAGCACGGGGTTTACCTCGCCCGTCCTGCCCGCAGGGGTGCACGCGACGATCTCCTTCACGCCCGCCGCCTTCGCAAGCGTGACGGTCATGACGGAGGTCGAGGCGAGAGGAGCCGTTCCGCCAGGCACATAGACGCCGACGCGGTCCATCGGGGAGTAGAACTCGCCCGCCTTGCCGCCGCGCGGGGTGGCCATTGACCACGGCTGGCGCAGCGACGCTAACGAGAACTTCTCGACCCTCGCGTGGGCGTCTTTGACGGCCTTCACTATCTCGGGGTCGATCTTCCTCTCCAGCGACTTGAGCGTAACGCCCTTGAGCCTGAAGTCTGCGGGACGCAGCTTCGCGCCCTCGAACTTCGCGACGAGCTCGGCAACGGCCTTGTCGCCGCGCTGGCGTATGTCGGCCAGGGCGGACGCCGCAGCCCTCTCCGCTTCCTCGGGGAAGGCAGGCCTCGCGTTGAACTTCGAGACCTTGGCACTTCCCGCCTTGACGATCTTGATCATATCCAGAACGCCCCGCCGGTTACTTGTCGCCGAGCATGCACTTGACCGTGCAGTCGCAGGCGAGCTCGCCGTTCACGTATCCCTGAAGCTCGAAGACGCCGAGCGGCTTGCGCACGCGCACGTTCTTCGCGACCGTCACCAGCTTGTCGCCGGGGCGGACCGGACGCCTGAAGCGCGCCTTCTCGACGGAAGCGAGGATGAACGACGCCTTGCCCTCGGCGCCAAGCTCGCCTCTCGCCACGATGCCCGCGCCTGCGGCCTGGCACATCGTCTCGACGAGAACCACGCCGGGGACGATCGGGAAGTCGGGGAAGTGCCCCTTGAAGAATTCGTTCTTCTCGGTCGTGAAGGTGTACTCGCCGAGCGCGCCGTTCTCGTCGGCGGAAATGAGCGTGTCGACGAAAAGGAACGGGTCGCGGTGCGGAAGCAGCTTGATTCCCGGGAGGTTGTACGTGTTCTTGAATGTCGGAAGTTCCATTGCCTTAAGCCTTCTTGAAAACGAGGATGCCGTTGTGTCCGCCAAATCCGAGCGACGAGCTGATTGCGACGCGGATGTCGCGCTTCACGCCGACGTTGGGGGTGTAGTTGAGGTCGAGCTCGGGATCGGGGTTCTCGTAGTTGATCGTGGCGGGGCAGTAGCCCTCCTTGATCGCGAGGGCCGTGATCGCCGCCTCGATTGCGCCGGTCGCGCCGAGGCAGTGCCCGTGGAACGGCTTGGTCGAGGAGATGTTGATCTTCTTCGCCTGCTCGTCGCCGAAGACGCGCTTGAACGCGGTCGTCTCCATTGCGTCGTTGAGGTGCGTCGAGGTTCCGTGCGCGTTGATGTAGTCCACCGTCGTCTTGTCCGTCACCTCGGCGTTGGCGAGGGCGATCTCGATCGCCTTGACAGCGCCGTCCGCGGACGGATCGGGCGCGGTGATGTGGTATGCGTCGCACGTCGCGCCGTAGCCTGCGAGCTCGGCGTAGACGGACGCTCCGCGGGCCTTGGCGTGCTCCTCGCTCTCGAGGATCAGGATGGCCGAGCCCTCGCCCATGACGAAGCCGTCGCGATCGACGTTGAACGGACGGCACGCCTTCTCGGGTGTGTCGTTGAACTTGGTCGCGAGGGCCTTCTCCTTCATGAATCCGCCGACGCAGAACTCCATGATCGTCGCCTCGGCTCCGCCGGCTATGACGACGTCGGCACGTCCGGCGCGGATGAGGTCAAGTGCGAAGCCAAGCGCGTCGGTCGAGGAG
This sequence comes from Lentisphaerota bacterium, assembly GCA_015061665.1. Lineage (GTDB taxonomy): Bacteria > Verrucomicrobiota > Kiritimatiellia > RFP12 > UBA1067 > UBA1067. The sequence continues at coordinate 8,795 of SUWC01000080.1, read as the reverse complement.
GCGCAGGCGGTCGTCACGACCTGGCAGGGGCCCTTTGCCCCGAGCGCGATGGCGATGTTTCCCGCGCCCTCGTTGGATATAAGCTCGGGAATGGCGAGCGGGGAAAGCCTGTCAGGCCCCTTTTCGAAGAGGGTCCGGAAAGCCTCGCTCGTAACCTCCAGTCCGCCGATGCCGACGCCGAGGATCGTGCCGACGCGGTCCATGTCCGGCTTGTTCTCCGCGGTGTACCCGGCGTCCTTCCACGCCTCGACGGCCGCCGCCACGGCGTACTGCGAGAAGTTTGCCATCTTGCGCGCGGCCTTGCGGTCCAGAAGCCCGCCGCCGATTGCGTATTCCTCGAATCCCTTGACCTCGGCCGCCACCTGGCAGGTGCAGCGCGATGGGTCGAACTTCGTTATCTTGGTGATTCCGGGTTTTCCGGCCTTCACGGACTCCCAGGTGGCAGATTTGCCGTTGCCTACGGCAGTGATCATTCCAATGCCTGTGATCATTACTTTCTTCATTGATGAATCTCCTTGTGAAACCAAATGCTGTTTTCGCCGCCGGTCAGAGCTCCGGCCATGTGCAGTACGTCCCGCCGTATGTAAGGCCTGCGCCGAAGCCGACCATCACGATCTTCATGCCGTCCCTCAGCTCGCCCGAGCGGACCGCCTGGTCAAGCGAGATCGGGATGGATGCCGCAGACGTGTTTGCCGTCGTCTCGAGGTTGAGCCAGAACTTCTCGAGCGGAAGCTTCATGCGGCGCGCCACCGCCTCGATGATGCGTCCGTTCGCCTGGTGCGCGAAGACGCGGTCGAGCTCCTCAGGGCAAGTGCCAAGCTTCTCGCAGAGGTCGCGCGCGACCTTGGAAAGCGTGCGGACCGCGAACGCGAAGACGTCGTGCCCCATGAGGACAAGCTCGGGCTCGCTCGCCGGAGTCTTCGCGGGAATGCCGGTAGGAGCGAGGGGAAGCGCGTCCTTGCAGCCGCCTGTGCGGGAAATGAAGTGCGCGCCCTTGCCGTCGGCGCCGAGTATCGTGTGCGCCTTCGTCTTGAGCGAGGCGACGCCCGGCGGCTCGTCGTTGCCGATCACGACCGCGCCCGCGCCATCGCCGAAGAGAATGCAGCTGGAGCGGTCGGTCCAGTCCAGAATGCGGGTCAGGGCCTCCGCTCCGATGACGACCGCCTTCTTGTCGGGATAGAAATTCACAAACCCGCGGGCCTGCTCAAGGGCGTAGACAAACCCGGCGCAGGCGGCCTGCAGGTCAAACGCGCCCGCGTTGACGCAGCCGAGCGCCCCTTGCACGACGCACGCGGTGGAGGGGAATGGATTGTAGTCAGGCGTCGAAGTCGCGACGACAATAAGGCCTATCTCCTCCGGCTTTACGCCAGAGGATTCCAATGCGGCTTGCGCAGCCTTGACCGCCATGGTCGACGTGGACTCGCCCTCGCCGGCCACGTGACGAGAATGGATTCCCGTATGCGAGTATATCCATTCGTCGGTCGTGTCGAGCGACTTGGCGATGTCCTCGTTGGTGACGACCTTTGGCGGAAGGTAGCTTCCCGTTCCCAATACTCGTATTCCCATCGCTTGCCTTTCGTGAGGAAGTTATCTTATTATTATATCATAAATCGGACGAATAGGGGCAACGTGCGATTTTGTATCCCGACTTGGTCATTGCGCCGGAGCGGCGGTTTTGGTAGAATTACTCGTATGGTTGAGCAGATTATATCCATATCGGCCGTTTCGTTCGGCTTCCTGCTTATAGCGCTTTCGTTCGTCGGGTGCATCCTGCCGATCCTGCCCGGGCCCATACTCGCATACGCGGGCTTGGCGCTGCTGTACCTCACGGAATGGCACCCTTCGACGGCTGCCGCGGTCGCCGGCGGAGTCGCGGTCGCGGTGGCGCTGATTCTGGACTACGTGGTGCCGTCCCTGGGCGCCAAGGCGTTCAATAGCTCGAAGCGCGGCGTCGTCGGATGCTTTCTTGGGTCCTTGTGCGGACTTTTGGTCGGAACGGTCCTGAGCTGCGTGCTGCCGATGCTCGCGGCAGGCATAGTTACGATCTGCGCGCTGTTCATCGGGCCGTTCATCGGAACGCTCGTGGGCGAACTGATGTCGGACAAGGAGCCGCGCACAGCCTTCGTCAGCGCAGTCGGCTCGTTCGTCGGATTTCTCTTCTCGGTTGTGCTCAAGGAGGCCGTCTGCGGCTTCGTCGCCGTGCTTTTCGCCTGGACGCTGTTCAGGGCGTGGACTGCATGAGCGCGAACCTTCCACGCGCCGACGGCGTTATAGTAGATAAAGGCAGTTTTCCCCAGACAAAGGCACTTAATATGAAAAAGAGCATAATGTTCGCCGTCCTTTCCGCGGCATCCATCATCGCCACCTCCGCGTTCGCCGACGCGAAAATCGACGCTTCCATAAAGAAAGGCGCGGAATTCCTGCTCGCATCCCAGTCCGAAGACGGACACTGGAGCGACGCTCAGATGCCCGCGCTGACGGCGCTCCCCGTCTGGGCGCTTTCGGGCTGGGGACAGGCCCCCGGCGAAGCGGTTGAAAAAGGCGTGAAGTTCGTCCTCGGAACGCAGCGCGAAGACGGCGGCTTCTATGTCCCGAAGCCCGGCCGCGGCGGATCGGGCCTCGGCAACTACAACACGTCCGTCTGCCTATCCTCGCTCTTCGTTTCAGGAAAGGCTCCCGCCGCAGCGCTCCTCAGGGCGCGCGAATACGTCGCATCCTCCCAGCTGACGGGCGACGACACGATGGCGGGCGGATTCGGATACGACAAGGCGTCCCGCCGCCGCTACGCCGACCTCTCCAACACGTCGTACGCGATGGACGCGATGCGCCGCACGCAGTCGCTCGAGGAGATGCGTCCGGGAGGCAAAAAGGTCGACCTCGACTGGGACAAGGCGCTCGCCTTCGTGGAGAACCTCATGAAGAAGGATGGTCCCGACGCAGGCGGCGCGGCGTACAACGAACGGACGCCGCAGGGCGGTTCGTCGACGAACGCGCAGGGCAAGGTCATGCTGCGCGCATACGGCTCGATGACATACGCGGCAGTCCTTTCGATGTGCCACGCGAACCTCGACCGCGGAGACCCGCGTGTGCGCCAGTCGCTCGAGTACTGCGAGAAGAACTGGACCGTCGAGGAAAACCCGGGCATGGGCAACCAGGGCCTCTACTACTTCTACGACATAATGGCGCGCGCTCTTTCGGCGGCAGGCGTCGAGAAGGTCGGCGGACATGAATGGAAAAAGGAGCTTTCCGGGCACCTGATGTCGCTCCAGAAGGAAGACGGCAGCTGGGCAAACGACAACAACCGATTCTGGGAGGCCGATCCGGTCCTCTGCACCTCCTTCGCCCTCCTGGTGCTGGAGCTCTGCCGCTAGGCGGATCGGTTCGGCCTCAGTTCGCGGCCACCAAGTCGGCAATCGCCGATTCGTAGGGTGCATCCTGCCAAGCAAGCAGCATTTCGGCTACGGTGGACTCGGTTTCCTCGCTGGACTCCACGCCGTCCGCCGTCCGCAGAAGGTCTATTACGCAGGCCACCGTGCTTTCCGGCTTTGGGGCGGTCGCGAGGCGGACCATCGGGAAGAGGCATACGGCCGCAAGGGACGCCGCCGCGAGCGTAGCCGCCCATAGCCGACGACGCGAACGGACTTCAGCTGTCCTTGCAAACGACTCCGCCGCCGCAACCTCCAGTATCCTGTCGATGCACGGCACTTCGCGCGGAACGCTCTCCTCAAGACGCGCCTTCACGAAGGACTCTATTTCGCTGTATTCGTTCATTTCGGCACCCCCAGAATGTCCTTTAGTTTCAATGTGGCCGTTCTCATCCACGTCAGCGCGGTTCCGAGCGGCACGCCAAGCTCCGACGCGATTTCCTTGAAGGACAGCTCGCCTTCGATCCGCATGAGCAGGACCTGCCGCGGACCCTCCGGCAATCCGCGCACGGCGGCGCGAACATCCTCCGACGTGGCCTTCGACTCGAAACGCTCGCCCGGCGTCGGCCCGGCGTCGGGTAGCGACTCCACGGCGGACGAGCCCTCTTCGTCTTCCGCGTCAAGGCTCACAAAGCGCCCCGTCTGCCGCAGGCGGTCCATGGCGGCGGAACGCGCGACTACGGCAAGATACGGCCTCACCTTGCCGCCGCGGTACTTCCCGGCGGACTTGACCACGCGGACCCACGTCTCCTGGAAGACGTCCTCCGCATCGGCCGCCGACGGCAGCAGACCGCGGAGGAACGCCTGCATCCAGACGGAGTGCCGCCGCACAAGCGCCGAGAGGGACTCCACGTCCCCCCGGCGCGCGTAGGCGAAGAGCAGCTCGCTGTCTTCGTCCACTGGCTTTACTCGGCCTCCGGCGGCTGCGGGGCAGGAGCTTCGCCGCCTTCCTTCGGACCCATTCCCCTGCGGGGACCCCTGCCTTCGCGCGGACCGCGGCCGCCGCGGGCATTGAACGAGTTCCTCATCTCCTCGTGCGCCTTGGCGACCTGCTCGGGCGTAAGGATCGACTTGACCGCAATGACGCGCTTCGCCTGCTCCTTCGCCATCGTCTTGCGAAGCTCGAACACCTCGTCGATAGCAGCCATTACCGCCGCCTCGTCGATCTTCTCGGCCTTCATCAGCTCGACTTCCTTCATCGTGGCCTCGCGGACCTTCTTCTGGACCTCGCGGTTGGACTTGGACTCGTCCTTGAGCTCCTTGAGCTTTGCCTTCTGCTCGTCGCTGAGGCCGATCTTGTCGGCGACCGCGGGATTGGAGACTATGCGGACAATCGGATCCCCGCCCATCATCGGCGACATGCCGTCGCGCGGACCCATCCCGCGGCGCGGACCAGCCGAATGCGGACCTTCAGCCGGACCCTCGGCAAAAGCCACGCAGCCGAGCGCGGCAACGGCAACCATCAGTATGCTCTTCATCTTCTTTTTTCCTTTCGCGGCGCTTTGGCCGACTTTTACGGCGCCACAGCGGCGCCTACAGTTATATAGACGCGGGAACGGACGGAAATATTTTGGATTATTTTGCTATTTTACCACAAATCTTTTGCCGCCGCCTTCCGCGGCATAATTTGATATAATATCCAACTGATATGGCAAAGAACGAATACGGCGCAGACAGCATCAAGACACTCGACCCCGTGACGCACATCCGCACGAGGCCCGGGATGTACGTTGGCGAACCCGGGACGGGCGCGATGTACCACGACTGCATCTACATCCTCATGAAGGAGGTCATCGACAACTCGATCGACGAGTTCGTCATGGGATGCGGCAAGAAAATCGACGTCACGGTAAACTACGACACCGGCGAGACGAGCGTGCGCGACTACGGGCGCGGCATCCCGCTCGAGAAGGTCGTCGACTGCGTGAGCCAGATGAACACGGGCGGCAAGTTCGACAGCGACTCCTTCCAGTTCTCAGCAGGCATGAACGGCGTCGGCACAAAGGCCGTGAACGCGCTCTCCGAGTTCTTCGAGGTGTGCGCCTACCGCGACGGCGAGTATTCGTCCGCGATGTTCAAGGAGGGTCGGCTCCAGTCGAAGAAGCGCGGCAAATGCGAGAAGCGCGAGCCGAACGGGACCTACATCCGCTACAAGCCGGACGTGAAGGTGCTGAAGAACTTCAAGGTCCGCGAGGAGCACGTCGTCCGCCGCATGAAGATGTACTGCTACGTCAACGCGGGGCTCACCATCAGCCTCAACGGACAGACCATCTGCTCCGACCGCGGGCTCGCCGACCTGATAGCCGACGAGGCGCAGTTCGAAAAGCTCTACGCCCCGTTCCACATCAAGACGAAGAACCTCGAGATAATCTTCACCCACACCAACCGCTTCGGCGAGGAATACCACTCGTTCGTCAACGGACAGTACACTACGGACGGCGGCACGCACCTGACGGCCTTCAAGGAGGCCCTGACCAAGGCGCTGAACGACTACGACCCAAAGAAGAAGTTCGACGGCGACGACATCCGCGACGGGCTCATCGGCGCGGTGTCCCTGAGGATAATGAACCCCGTCTTCGAGGGGCAGACGAAGATCAAGTTCGTGATGAACGACATCCGCGCCGAACTCGTGCAGCAGATGCGCAAGGAGATCGAGGCCGCGCTGCACCGCTCACCTTCCGAGACGGACAAGCTGATCGCCAAGATAGAGGAGACCGGCAAGATCCGCTCCCAGCTCAACACGATCAAGAAGCAGGCGCGCGAGCGCACGCAGGCCGTATCGGTGCGCGTCCCCCAGCTCAAGGACTGCAAAAACCACCTGAAGCTCGACAAGATCAACAAGAAGACAGGCAAGCCCGAAGGCGACGAGACGATGATCTTCCTCACCGAGGGCAAGTCCGCCGGCGGCACGCTAGGAAACGCGCGCGATGCGATGAACCAGGCCGTCTTCTTCCTGCGCGGCAAGCCGCTCAACACGTTCGGGCTGAACAAGGACGTCCTGTACAAAAACGAGGAGTTCTTCAACCTTATCAAGACGCTCGACATCGAGGATACCCTCGACCACCTGCGCTACTCGAAGATAATCTTCGCAACGGACGCCGATGTCGACGGACTCCACATCCGCATGCTGCTCGCGACGTTCTTCATGCGCTTCTACCGGCAGCTCATCACCGACGGACGCGTCTACATCCTCGAAACGCCCCTTTTCCGCGTGCGCAACAAGAAGGAGCAGTACTACTGCTTCTCCGAGGCCGAAAAGGTCAAAGCCCAGGCCAAGTGCGGGCGCGGCTGCGAGACGACGCGATTCAAGGGACTCGGCGAACTCAACGCGAAGGAGTTCAAGGACTTCATCGGCGAGGACATGCGCCTTACGCCCGTCACGTGCTCGGACGACATCGACGTCGAGAAGACGATAAAGTTCTACATGGGCAACAACACGCCCGAACGCAAGGACTACATCATGGAGTCGCTCGTCTGCGACTCGTCAGATTTCTAAAAAGGACTAGGAGGGTGCAAGCAATGAAAGTTCTGGTAACCGGCGGCTCGGGTTTCCTGGGCATAAACCTGATACGCTTCCTGCGCTCGAAGGGCGTCGACGAAATCAGGGTGCTCGACATAGCCGACTTCGACTATCCCGAAAAGAACGAACCCTGGCTGAAGTTCACAAAAGGCGACGTGCGCGACGTCCCGGCCGTCGAAAGGATAACCGAAGGATGCGACGTCGCAGTCAACTGCGCGGCCGCGCTTCCGCTCTACTCGGAGGAGGACATCCGCACGACGGAGGTAGACGGCTGCAGGAACGTAATCGCCGCCGCGCGCAGGTTCGGGCTTGACCGAGTCGTCCAGATATCGTCCACAGCGGTCTATGGAGTCCCGAAAAAGCACCCGATATACGAGACGGACGAACTTATCGGCGTCGGACCTTACGGCCACGCGAAGATCGAGGCGGAGAACATCTGCCGCGAGGCGATAAAGGACGGATACTGCGTGAGCATCATACGACCCAAGTCCTTCATCGGCCCCGAACGCCTCGGCGTGTTCGCGCTCTTCTACGACTGGGCGTACACGGGCCACGGCTTCCCGATGATAGGAAGCGGAAACAACCGCTACCAGCTGATGGACGTCGACGACCTCGACCACGCGATCTGGAACGCGATGACGTATCCAAAGGACAAGGTGTCGACCGAGTTCAACATCGGCGCGAAGGAGTTCACCACAATGAAGGAGGACTACCAGGCCGTCCTCGACCGCGCCGGACACGGGAAGAAGATACGCGGCATGCCCGTGAAGCCACTTATCCTGATCCTGCGCGTCCTCGAAAAGCTCCACCTCTCCCCGCTCTACCCGTGGGTCTACGAAACGGCGTCGACGGACTCCTTCGTGTCGATCGAAAAGGCGGAGAAACTGCTCGACTACAAGCCCCGCTACTCAAACAAGCAGGCACTCGTAAGGAACTACGACTGGTACGTCGCGCACCTCGACGAGTTCAAGGGCAAGAGCGGCGTATCCCACCGTGTGCCCTGGAAACAGGGAATGCTTGCTCTGGCGAAGATATTCTTCTGACGAGAAGCAAGAATAAGCCAACGGCGAACTGCGGGAAAATTGGTGGCGCAGCCACCGAGTTTTCATTGATTGTTCTCTTTTCTATACATAACCAAACCGCCCCTTAACGACGGCATTTGATATATTATCAAAAAAAGGCCGTCGTGTGTAGTAGAGAAATGTCGCAATTTTGGCAAGGCTGGACTCCCATCAGATTCAACTTTCGCAGGCTCCGCAGTTGCTGCACCCGTTGCAGATGAGGCGCGAACCACAAGTGGCGCAGGTTTCGCGGAACTCGCCCGTGCGCAAAGCAATTGGCTCGTCGAAGAGCGACCCCTCCGCAGGACGAAGTTTGTACTGCGGCATCCTGCCCTGGAAGCTCAAGCCCGAAAGGTACGCCTGTCGGCTCTGCACCCGCTTGTCGGGTATGCGGTACTCCTTTCCGTCCTTGACGAACACCGTGCCGGTCTCGATGAAGTCGAACGTGACGTTGTGCCGACGGCACTGGTCGCTCAGTCCCTTCGCCCATTCGTAATGGCATGGTCTCGCCCCGTCGTAGTTCTCCCCGCCGCAGAGGACTTGCTCGAACTGGCCGGTGATGAGGTAGCGTTCGGCATCGACCGGGCCGATGAGCGGTGCCGCCATGAAGCCCTTGTGCTTGGCGGGAACATCGAGAAGAATGGACAGCCGCTCGTCTGCCCGCGCCTGGTTCTCGGTCGTGACCTGAAGCATGACGTTCTCGTATCCGTCGCCCCAATCGGCCGGAAGATGGTCGCGGATGCGCCCCGCCCTCTTGGTGAGGATTCGGAACACGACATCGGGGCGCTT
>SUWC01000079.1 GCA_015061665.1 Lentisphaerota bacterium | reverse complement strand
GTAGTTCGCCTCAAACCAGCGGCGAGCGTCGCGAAAGATGGCCTGCCAGTCGGAACCGGCAATCTTGCCGCAGAGGTACGAACCCAAGCGAGTCCCAGGGCCGGCTTCAAGGTGGAGCTTTTGCCGCACATCGTCCACGCAGATGTCACGCAGCCGCGTCACGTTCGTTACCTTGCCCGCGACGCCCCGCCCCGTACCCTCGAAGAAAAGACAGAGATTCATCCTATGTAATTCCTATCGCGGCGGATTTACCGCGCCCGTTTCAGCGCCCGCCCGGGATCGGACGCTTCGTGGGGGCTTCGCAAGGTTGACTTCCTCATGCGCTCAAAGAGCGCGTAGAGCGCGGGGGTGAAGCAGATGCCGAAGACAGTCGCCGCGAGCATCCCCGAGCACGTGCAGATGCCGATTCCGCGCATCGCGCCCGCTCCCGCGCCGTGCGCGAAGACGAGGGGAAGTACGCCGATGATGAAGCTCCACGCCGTCATCATGACAGCGCGATAGCGGAGATCCGCGCCGCGAAGCGCGGCATCCTGGATCGTCGCGCCGGCCGCGCGCTGCTGCATCGAGAACTCCACCATCAGAATCGCGTTCTTCGCCGCGAGACCGATGAGCATCACGCATCCGAGCTGGGCATAGACGGAGAGTGGCGTATGCGTGAGCCACAGTCCGGTGAACGCCCCGAGGAGCGCGACGACGACGGAAAGCATCACGGACGCGGGGATGACCCAGCTCTCGTACTGCGCAGCAAGGAAGAGGTATGCGAACACGAAAGCCGCGATGACGAGCCACTTGAGCCTGCCCTCGTTCTCCTTCTCCTGGAGCTGCACGGGTCCCCACTCGATCGCGCACCCCTTCGGCTTCGGCGTCGACTCGATGAGATCCATGAGCTCCGACGACGGCACGCCCGGATTCGGCACGACGGAGAACCACGCCGCGATCATCTTGTTGTACGCCATCGTCTCACGAGTACCACCTACGTATTCGATGTTTCCGACGGACGAAAGCGGCACGGACTCCCCGCTCGGCGTCGGAATCCTGATCGCGAGAGCGTCCTTCACCGACGCACGCGAGTCAGGGTCGTTCTGCAGTTTCACCTCGTAGACACCGCCCTTCAGGTTGAAGTCGTTGACATAGTACGAGGCGAGCTTGTTCTGGAGCGTCGCGAACACGGTCTTTGGCGAAATCCCCAGCATCTCCGCCTTGCGGCGGTCGAGCTTGAGCTCCAGCTGCGGAGTTGAGGCCGTGAAGCCGTGCGCGGCGGACTTGACAAGCGGGCTTTCCCGAAGCTCGTCGCGGAACGTGTCCACTGCCTCTAAAAGCTTCTCCGGCTCCATGCCGTCCACGGAGCAGAAGTTGAAACCGACGCCGTTTCCGCCGCCAAGTCCGCGGATCGCCGCTGGCTGCGAGAATACCATCTCCGCCGCATATAGATCGGATAGCGCGTCCTTGATGCGGTCTTGTATATCGTCCGACGTCATCCCGCGCCCCTTGCGCCTGTCCCAGTGGTCGAGGCGAAAGAGAACATTCGCGAGATTCTCACCTGAGCCCCACATTCCGCAATTGCCGCAGGTCGAGGCGACAGACTCCACTCCGGGAATCCTCGCCGCGCGCTCGTGTATTTCGTCGACGAGCGCGATCGTGCGCTCCAGGGACTGGCCCTCCGAAAGCCGCAGGTTGAGCGTGATGTAGCCGCGGTCCTCCTCGGGGAGGAATGCCGTCGGGACCTTCCCCGTCGTCCACCAGAGCGCAAACGCGGCGAGCGCGAAGAGCGGCAGCGAGATGAAGAGCCACCTCACGAACAGCCCGGCGACGCGCAGGTATCCTGCGCGGCACTTGTCGAGCATCCAGTTGAACGGAAGGAACGCGCGCGGAGGCTTCTCCGGCGGCGGCCTGAGGAGCGCGGCGCAGAGAACCGGCGAGAGGACGAGCGCGACGAACGTGGAAAGGCAGAGCGCCACGCACATCGTGACCGCGAACTGCCTGTACATCATGCCCGCCATTCCGGGATAGAACGCGAGGGGCAAATAGCACGAAAGAGTCACGAGAGTCGTCGCAATCAGCGCGCCCGTGATCTGCGTCATCGACTTCGCTGCGGCCTCCCTTGCGGAAAGACCCTCGCGCCGCATGAGCGACTGTGTGTTCTCCACAACGACGATCGCGTCGTCAACGAGCGAGCCGATGACGAGGATGAGTCCGAACATCGTAAGGACGTTCACCGTGAAGCCCGCCGCGCCAAGGAACGCGAACGATCCGATGAGCGAGATCGGTATCGCGAGCGCTGGCACGAACGTCGCGCGCCAGTCCTGGAGGAAGAGATACGTGATCGCGACGACGAGGAGAAGCGCGACAAGGAGCGTCTTCAGCGTCTCGCGCAGAAAGACGCGCGTGAACGCAGTCGTGTCGTCCGCAAGCACCCCTTCCACGCCCGCAGGCATGCGTCCGATCCACTTCTCGACCTCCGCCTTGACGCTTTTAGCGGTGGAGACGGCGTTCGCCTCCGGCGCCTTGTAGACCGAAAGCGACACCGCCGGCCTCTCATTGAAGCGCGAGCGCAAGGTGTACCCCTTCGCGCCGAGCTCGACTCGCGCGACGTCCTTCACGAGCACCTGCGCGCCCGTGTCGGGATTCGTCCGCACGACGATGTTCTCGAACTCCTCCTTGGTTTTCAGGCGTCCCTTGACGTTGATCTTGAACGTGAGATGGCTGTTCGCATACTCCGCTCCGACAGTACCCGCCGCGGCCTGCACGTTCTGGGAGAGAATCGCGGACTTGAGCTCGTCGACGGATATCCCAAGCCCCGCGAGCTTGACGGGGTCAAGCCACACGCGCATCGCGTAGGTGCGTCCGCTAGTCTCCACCTGTGCGACACCGTCGAGACGCGCCACCGCGTCCGCGACCTGCTTCTCCACGAAATTGGACAGCTCCATCAAATCCATCTCGCGCCCGTCGGTCATGAACATGTACATGACCATGCGGTCCTCCGGGGACTTCTTCACCGTGATGCCGTTCTGCACCACCTCGGCGGGGAGCTTCGGCTCCGCGCGCTTGACGGCGTTCTGCACGTTCACGAGCGCCATGTCCGAGTTGGTGCCGGGGCGGAACGTGCAGTAGCAGTTGTAAAGCCCCTTGTTCGAGCAGTTGGACTTGTAGTACCAGATGTCGTCCACGCCGTTGATCTGGTCCTCCATCACCTGCGCGACCGATCCGTTAAGCGCCTCTACGCCCGCGCCGGAGTAGTTCGCGGAGACGGTGATCGTAACCGGGGTGATGTGCGGATACTCCGACACCGCCATCCTCGCAAACGAGAACGCCCCGACGAGGACGAGCACAAGCGCCGCGACCCACGCCGTGACGGGACGCCGCAGGAAGATTCGCGACAGGCTCGGATAGCCCGCGAGAACGTCGTCTGCGCTCACTTCGCGGCCTCCACAGCCATCCCGCGACGCACCTTGTGCGCACCATCGGCGACAACCCTCTCGCCCTTCTCAAGCCCCTTCTCCACGAAGACGAAACCGTCATCGAGATCGCCGCGCGCGATGGAGCGCCTTTCGGCCTTCGAATCCGCGCCAACAACCCAGACATATGGGCCCTGCGTATCCTGCAGGACTGCGGACGCGGGAACGGCCGGACGCATCACTCCGTCCTTCGAGGCGAGCGTCACCGCGACCGTTCCGCCGGGAACGAGCGCGCGAGAGGAGTTCTCGAAAAGCGAATAGAGAGTGAGCGTGTCGGTGAAGGAGTCCGCCGCGTTCTCGGCGTATTCGATGACGCCCTTCTCCCCGAGTGCGGTTCCGTTCGCGAGCGAGACGGACATCTCCGCAGCATCGCGCCGCGCGGCCACGTCTCCGCCGAACACGTCAAGCACCTCGCGGTTGGAGACCGAGAACCTGACGCGGATCGGCGAAAGCTGGATGATGGAGACGAGCGCATCGCCTCCCGCCTTTACGTAGTTGCCCTTCGTCTTGGCGGTGGAGCCGATGCGCCCGGAGATAGGCGCGACTACCGTGCAGTGCTTGAGGTCGTCCTTCGCTGCGACGAGCTCGGCCTCGGCCGCCGCGAGCGCGGCACGCGAGGAGTCGCGCAGCGACTGCGCGTTGTCCGCCTCGTCCTGCGAGACGGCGCGCCTCTCGACAAGCGTCATGTGGCGCGCGTAGGACAGCTCGGCGTAAGACGCCTTGGCCCTGCATTCCGCGACCTTCGCCTCCGCGTTCTTGACGGCCGCCTCGTACTTCACGCGGTCGATGCGGTAAAGGACATCGCCCTCCTTCACCTCCGCGCCGTTCGCGAAGCACACCTCGAGTATCTCGCCCGACACCTGCGGCACGACGTCCACCTGCGCGACCGGCACGACGCGGCCCGGGAACACCGAAACCTCCCTGTGCGGCCGCTCGGCGACCTCAGCGACAGGCAACGTGATTCCCGCCGCCGAAAGCGCGGCCAGCAAGGCCAAAATCGTTCCGCGGAGGATTCGCATCACCACTCGACGACGGCAAAGGAGTTGGGCTGCATGCGGATGACCGCCGTGCCGTTGCCTTCGAGGTCAAGAGGAACCTCGGTGTAGGTGCGGACGGAATCGGTGAGGTGGCAACGCGCCTTGGCGAGCGAAACGCCGGGAACCGAGACCTTCACCTCCGCCGTGTCCGTGACGTTGTTGTCGTCAGAATAGCGGGCAACGATCAGTGCGCCAGAGCCGTCCTCGCCCTTCGCGGCGACTGCGCGGAAGCTCCCGACGGGCTTGCCGTTCTCGCTTTTGAATACCGTCCCCGTGTTCGCGTCCGACGCCTTGCCGCGCCCCTCGCGGACGGTGCATGCGACCTGCGTCCCGCAGTCGACGAGCTTCGACCATGCGTAGAATGGATAGTACCCCTTCAGCGGCTGGTACGTCGGTCTGGAGAACATGTTGTTCATTCCTGTACTTAGCCTCGCATCATAGAACATCAGCATGTCGACGGGCTTCGACTGGCAGTCGACCATCGTCACCATTACGAACGCCGCGCCCTTCTGGTTGAAGCAGCCCGATTCGACTTCGAGCGAATATGGCCAATCGTCCACCCAGCCCTTGACGTAGTTCCATTCGTTGAGAATCGACTCGGACTTCTCAAAGCCATACTTGTCCATCAAATTGCGGACGGTATTCGCCCTGTCGGCGATCTGCCCAGGCTCAGTCGCGTAGACGTGCCACGAGAAGAAGTCGAGCGGCACGTCGTGGTCGCGGCAGTACAAAAGGAAACGCCGTCCCCAGTCAAGATTATAGGCGAGGGCAGGTCCACCGATCTTCAGCTGGGGAAACTTCCCTTTGAGATGTTTCGCCGCCGTCTCGAATAGATAGAAGAAGTTCGTGACGGTTCCGCCCCAGCAGCGGGGATTTTTCGGAAGCCCGACGTATGCCGGATCGAGGTCAGGCTCGTTCCATATCTCCCAGTAGACGATGTTGAACTGGTTCGACCAGGCGATGTTGACCGTGGTGTGCGCCTTGTCCACGCCCCAGCCCCACCCTTCATTGTAGTGGCGAATCACGTGCTCGCAAATCCGCGCCCACTTTGCGAAGTCCTTCGGCGGCAAGACGCCGTACTTCTTCGGCCCGTGCTCGATCGACTGTCCGAGGCGGAAGAACACCTCGGTCCCCGCGCGGCGGATGTTGTCGAGGTAGTGGTCGGTGAAGACGAAGTCGTAGTTCTTCGGATCGGTCTCGTCCGCGTCGAAGTCCGGGAAGATGGCGTTTATGTCGCACGTGTGCGGACCACCAGCGACGCAGTTGACCGAGTCATGGGTGCGGGCAAACGGAATCCGCAATGCTTTGTAGTCCTCGAAGTTACTACATTTCTGGCTTCCGCCTGGCTTCTTTACCGAGGGACCGTTGTTCACGGCGTGCATCGGCTTGACAGATCCGATCTCCTTGGCCACGTCAATCGACACGAACGCCGTTGCGGAGGGTTCGGCCGCATGCAACGAACAAGCTGCCATACCCGCCGCCAAGATTGTGCCGTATAGCTTTCTCATTTTAGTTTTCTTCATTTTATCTCCTTTCGTTACTTCAACAATGTTTTCCTTCTATCACTGTCAGGACGCCGCGCCTGTTTCACTTCCCGCCCGGAAACAGCCGCTTCGCGGGGTTGCCTTTCGGCATCCCTCTTTCCTGCGACACGGGGGGATGTCTCGCCTTCAAGCTTGACGTCTTCGAAGACGAGATTGCGGAACGGTCGCTCAGGCGTGTCATCAAAGACGGAAGGTTCGCGCACCCTGCCGCGCACATGCCTGAACCTGATTCCGTCGAACACACTCTCCGTCGCATACTTGTAATAGAATT
The DNA here is from genome assembly GCA_015061665.1 of Lentisphaerota bacterium. GTDB lineage: Bacteria > Verrucomicrobiota > Kiritimatiellia > RFP12 > UBA1067 > UBA1067. Next base: position 8,367 of record SUWC01000079.1, on the reverse strand, counting down.
TGCAGAACCTCTTCGCGTCAAGAGTTATGTTCGCGAACGAAATATTCGAGATGTCCACGCCGTGCTCAGGAAGAGACCATGCGCCGACCGCGTTCACGGCGTAGCGCGTGTTCTCTATACGGATGCCGGTAAACGAGCAGTCGCGGATCACGCCATTCCCGACGCCGAGGCGTATCGCGTTGCAGTCTGACGAGAATGTGCAGTTGGAAACGACGACATCAGCGCACGGGCCGTCGTTCTTCAGGTGTCCCCGCCCCGCCGCTCGCAGAGTGATGGAGTCGTCGGCAGAGGAGATACGGCATCCGGCAACGCGCACATGGCGCGAAGAGTCGATGTCGAGTCCGTCGCCGTTGTAGGTGTGCGGATTCCTGACGGTATGAATGTTCGCTCTTTCGACGACAACACCCTCGCAGCCGTAGATGAAACAGCTCCAGTAAGGCGCATCCGCGATTTCGACGTCGCGTATCGTGACATTCCGGCTCTCCACGAACCAGATCATCTGCGCGGGTCGCCACGGTATCCTGAGCTTGGTCGGAGGATGCGAGCCGTCTGGCATCTTTAGAAACGCCCCGACGTTCCCGTCCACTTTCCCCGGACCGCGCAGCGTAACGTTTTCCTGTTCGATGCACAGGATCAGATGCCCGCCGCTGATGTTGTCGCCGCTGCCGAGGCGGCCCCAGTTCTGCGGCGCGACGTCGAGCGCGTTGTAATCCTCCCTGTCGGGACTCCCCTTCAGCACAGCGCCTTCCGCGAGATGGAAGTCAACGCCAGACTTGAGGAACAGCGAGCCGCAGAGATAGACGCCCTTCTCAAGCAGCACTTCGCCGCCACCCGCCGCATGCGCCGCGTCAATCGCCTTCTGGACCGCTACCGTGTCCTTCGCGACGCCATCGCCCTTCGCGCCGAAGTCGCGCACGTCGAACGCGCCGTGCGCCGAAAGCGTCAGCCCAACCGCCGCGAGAATTGTTCCGCATAGAGTTCTCATTTTGTCGTTTCCTTCCTACTGTGTTTCATTCCTAATTCTTCACAGGATCGTCCTCTATCTCGTCAAGCATGAAAAGGTCCGCGCCATACTTGAAGGAATGCGATTTCTGCCGAACCTCAACATGCACGTCGTTCTCACACACCTTGCCGTCGGAATTGCGGAAAGTCACAAGAAGCTGACTCTTGCGGTTCTCCTCAATTCCAGCCTTAACACGGGCGTCCGTGTCTGCCGCGAACTGCCGAAACTGGGCAAGAATGGCGTTCTTGTCGTACTTCATTTTGGCAAACAGCTCAGAACTGAAAATCCAACACCTGCAAAGAGAGATTCCCGGACAAATGACCTACGCGAACATCTCATTTTCGTTTTCCTTCCATTCCATTGTTATCCCAAGGCTAGAAGGGACTGTCCCTTCGCATCCACATTCAGCCGTGTCGTACTTCGCCTCGCCGCCCTCTCGCCAGGCACGAACTCTTATCTTTCGTCCGCAAGGGGTTCTGAACGTGACCTCAAATGATTCGACACCGTCCGGCAAGTGGGGCTCTGCATGGTATTTTGCGAATCCTGGTTCATCTATCTTGATGCCGGCGAGATACTCATACGCCCATGCCGAGAGATCGCCGAACATAATGTGGTTGTGGGAGTTGCTACCGTTCCACTCCTCGCGCAAGGTGCCATCGCCGGAGGCAAGCCAGTGCATCCACCCTGGCTGGTCCGGCTGCGTGAAAAGCCGCCATGCGTCGTCGATGTGCCCGTACTCGGCCAAGACACGCGGCACCCATTTCGCGCCGAGAATGCCAAAGTTGGCCTTGTATCCGTTGGCGCGGACGGCTTCTACAAGACGCACGGCAACGGCGGCTTCCTCTCCGTCCTTGCACAGACCCTTGAAGAATAGCGGTGCCGCCAGCTCCGTCCACCTCCCTTGCGCATAGAGGCCGTTCCCCTTGTAGAACACAGCATTGAAAGCGGCCTTTATCTCGGTAGCGCGTTTCGCTCGAGCTGCCGCATATTCCGGTTCCCCGAAACGGTCGGCCCAGAATGCGGCGCGGCGGTTGAAGCAATAGACGTATGCGCTGTCTGTAACGCGCAGGTCGGCCATCTTCGACATGTCCGGGGAACACCAGTCGCCAAGACCGTAGGCGAAAAGCCCGTCTGCGTCCGTCTGCCCGTCAATGAAGTCGAGATACGATTTCATCGCCTCCCACGCCGTGCGGGCGGGACCGTCGTCGCCATAGAAACGAAAGATCTGCCAGGGTATCTCGAAGAGAACCGCATCCCAGGCAGGGCCACTCCCCCAGCCATAGCCGAATTTCTGCGAACACGGCACAATGCACGGCACGGCTCCGTTGGGGTGCTGCGCGTCAACCACCATCTGAAGGAAGTGCTCGTAGCTCAGACGCGCGTCATAGTTCCAAAGCCCCGTCTCCATAGCCAGCTGCGCGTCGCCAGTCCATCCGTTCTTCTCTCGATGCGGACAGTCGGTCGGGAAGCCCGTAAAATTGGATAGGTAGCTCCGTTCGACGGCGGACTGCAAAGCGGCAAACGCCTTGTCCGAAGTTTTTATTTCGCCGACCTTCTCAAAGGCGGAATGGACGAACCTCGCCCGAATCGCCTTCACTTGGACGTCACCGTACTTCGACACCTTGACATATCGAAAGCCGTGGTACGTGAAACGCGGATGCCACGTCTCGCCGTCCGCCCGCCCTGCGAGGGTGTATTCGTCATGCTGCGCCGGACGCGGATCTCCGCTCCGAACGACATGCCCGACGACATGTCCAAGCAGCGTATTGGTTGGTGTCAGCGACTCGTCATAGTCAAAAGACAGCCTTGCGCCAGACTCCCCGACGACGTCGACTTCGCACCAGCCGGCGATGTTTGCGCCAAAGTCGTAGATGTCGGAACCGTCCGGCGAACGCAGCGTTCGAACTGGCTCAAACGTGTCGAATGCCCTGCACGGCGTGGCGATTGCGGGCGACACGCGCCCCATCGGCGCGTAGCGTTCCACCTTCGCGGCGCGCTCGTTGACGCGCTTCCCCTCCAACCTCGCATCGTACCACTCGCCATTGCGAAGCGCGTTGAACACTATCGGCGAATCGTATGCGTGCCAGGATCCATCGGTGACGAGCAAGGTCTTGCCGTCCACTGTCAACCCTCCCCGAATCTGCGGGGCCGAGATCCAGTCTCCCTCCGACATCCTCCACGTGGTGAGCGTAAACATGTTGAACCATCCGTTGCCAAGGAGAACGGCTATCTTGTTCTCGCCGACGTTCAGAAGTCCCGTCACGTCGAAACGCACGAGCGGAATGCGCTTGTCCGGCTGGCAGGTGACGGGGTTTAGGACGTCTTCTCCGACCTTCCTGCCGTTGACGGAGACTTCGCACCACCCGCCGACAGCGATTTCAAACACCGCGCTTTTGGGCGGAACTGAGAGCGTAAACCTCCGTTCGAGAACCGGCGCGGGCTTCTCCGCCGCAAGCGTGTCTCCGGATATCCACTTCGGTGTGCCGACAACGGCGGAGTCAACGGCATTCGCCGCACATACCGCGAAAATCGCCGCCGCAAGAATTGTTCCGCGTATAATTCTCATTCCAAGCTCTCCCTCGCCGTCTTCGGCCTGAATTCAAGCTTGTCAACATGCCACGTAGTGAGTGAGAACCTGTTCCCCGACGGCGGAAGATCTATTGCGAGGTTCCGCACAAGGCGTTGTCCGTCATACCACACGTCGAGGACGTTGTCCTTCAGCACAAGGCGGAAATCGACAGCTGTGTCCTTCTTCAGTCTGACGCTGTTGTATATCCACCCGCGTCCATACGGATTCGTCAGCCCTATGAATCTCCATCCTCCGCCGGCATGTCCGCCGTTGAAGGATATGCATTTGCCGCCAAGCCCGATCTTGATTCGTTCGGTGCAGCTCAACGTGCCTTCGACGGTGAGATTGCGACCGAAGGTCGCCGCATTGACGGCGCTTGCCGCGCCTTTCGCTCGGCTTGCCTTGATCCGCACGGCACCGTCATCGTCAACCGACGATGACTCGCAACTCCTGAACGTCCATTCGCCAGAAAGAACGTCCGAGTCATTCCCGCCAGCTGCGCCATCGGCGACGACACTCTGCACTGCGGCTTCCTTCGTCACGCCCTTTTTCACGCGCACGACACGGCAGCTGAACGGCGCAAGCGTCTCGGATATCCTCGTGCCGCCAACCGGTTTGCAGAGAAGAACATCCTCTCCATGGACGGCTTCCCCCGGATAAAGAGTCGAGAAGTCGAGTTCGTATGCGGCGGGCGAGGGTTCGAGATTGCCGACAACAAGAAGAGCCAAGTCCTTGCGCTCGTAAATCGAGAGCAACGCCCCGTTCGACTTGAAGTCTACACGGTCTTGCCGCTTCCAGTACGGACGAAATACCGTGTCCACTGTCGAAAACGGCTCGAGGATGTCCGCCGTGTCGGCACTGGGAGGTTCGACATCGGGATTGGCGGAGCATTCGCTGTTGTGGAGGAGCGCGTAGCAAAGCGTGGTGTCGAGTCCGTTGTAGTTGTGAAAGCCCTTGGTTATATGGATGGTGCGCCACCCCCAGGGCAGGCCTGTGTAGCCGATGCTGTAGAGGGAACGCGAGGGATAGTACCCGCGCCGAAAGCGGCTGAGCTGCTCGCCCTCGAAGTAGGCGTCGCAAAAACTGAGATAGCTCGAGTCCAACCCTCCGCCCGTGTGCGCCAGCAGGCAGTATGGCTCGCCAGTGCGGTCGAATAGCCCTCGCACGCGCTTGAGGAAATCGCGCTGCATCACCGTCCTCGAACGTGTCTCAAATCCGACCTTCGGCGGATCGCGTCTCGCGGCATGGTGTGCATGAAGCGGATTCGAGCAATTCCACGTCATGAAGAATCCGTCGCCAACCAGCCCTGAAACGCCTGTCTCGCGAATGATCGTCGCCCAATTCGCCAGCTGGAAGTCCCCCTCGGGCCCCTGCTTGCAAGTGGCGAAGCAGTCATGCCCACGCCAGCGATAGTAGCGCCAGTTGGGTCGCTGCGAAAGATCCTGCCGCCACTTGACAAGCTCAGGAGCGTCCTCCTGCAGGCCCTGGCAGCAATAGAGCAGAAGTCTCTTCCCATGCTTCGCCGCATTCGCAATCGACTTGGCTATCGCGTTCGTCTTGGATACATCTGGATAGCCGTGGTATCCGCTCCAGTCTTCCCAGAGCCAGCTGTAGCGGTTTCGGACGGGTTTCAGCGGGTAGGGCTTCGTGGGCGTCGGCTGCAGGAAAAAGCGGAAAGTCGCACCATCCGAAACCTGTCCTTTTGCGTCAGCAAAGGCAAGCACGGCATCCACGCCGTCCTTCGCACGGGCTATGGATATCTGCCGCCTCAATTCTGCCGACCGGAAAGGCGATTCGTCGAAGTTGAAAGACAGCCCCTCCTGTTCATTGCCAATCCAGAATCCACACCCTGCCCCGCGCCATCCGGCATAAGAAAGCTCGCCTCCACGCTGGACATGGTTGCCGGGAAGGAAATGCCGCGCCGCTGCGGAACAAAGCGGCAACACGAGCTCAAGCCGCTCCACCGACGCCGCCTTTTCGCCTTCGACGGAGAATGTGTAGTCGAGAAAGCCGTCGTAGTCGAGTATGGCGGACGCCCTGACTAAAATTCCCTCCCCCCTTCCTTCGGCAAAGAGCAGCACCCTGTTGCCGTCAGCCTTAAGGCGCGGAGATGCAAAGTCTACGGCGGCTTCCTTGCCGCCAGCGACAATGCGCAATGACACCGGCGAACGAAACGTCGCGCTAAGTGCGCCTTCGCGCATCACGGACACAGGCAGCGCATTCCCGCCGAATCTCAGCGTCTTGTCCACAAGACGCACTTCGACCCCATTGACTTCAGGCATCCTCCAGGGTGACGGTATCTTGTCACGAAGATACTCATGCCCCTCCTTCGTTCCAAGCCATTCCGGCATTTTTGCAGCGGGGCAGGTTTTTTCCTTGCGGCAGACTTCCTTTCCGTCACGCAGCACCCGGACCACCGCCTTGCGCTCCGGCTGGTCTCCGCAAGGCAGGTCGCAGACCACGAAAGTCTCGTTCTTCTCCACATTTTTGCTCGCAACTGGCAAGCCCTCAACCGAAAGTTCCGCCACAAGGCCATTCTTCTCGCCGGAGACATTGACTCTGCCGACGACCACGTGGTCGAGCGGACCGTATTCGATTGATGCCGATACGTCGGCATCCTCGTCTGCCTTCGGCTTCTCAAGCGGCCAGTCCTCAACCGTTCCGCCCGACTCGCCCTCTCGGAGAAAGCGGAACTTCCCGAACGGCATCGGGGCGTAGCCGCCGAACGCCGGAAGATGCCATCCGAGCATTGTAGGCGAACGGTAGCGAAAGAGGTTGGCGCAGTAGATCCGGCCGGAGAGAGCGTCAAGACCGGCAGTCTTGGCCGGGATCGCCATTTCGACCGTCCACACCCCTTCGCCGACGCGGCAGGCGCTCTTGAATCCATCGTCGCCGACTGGCATTTCGTTGTAGCAGAGCTGGCGGCTTGCGCGGCAGTTGACGGCAAACGAATAGTAGTCGTCAGCCGCCGCAACCGCAGTTCCCATCGCGTTCTCGTAGCCGCCTACGTCTATCGTGCCCCTGTCGCGCAATTCGGGATCTGGACGACCGAGAACGACCTCCACGCAGTCGTCGTTGCGAAAGAACGAGTCCTTCCACGGCCGGACGAACCCGAGCGGATATCCCGCTTTGGTCTCGAAGCACCGGACTGCAACATACACCGTCTCTCCATCGTGCTTGACACGGAACTCCGTTCGGCACGAGCCGGCATACGCACTGCCAAGCGGACGGATGTCGCGCAGGACAGCAGCGGCAGACCATTCGGACTCGCCCATTTCGCCGTCGATCTCCACTGCGGAAGGATCAAACGGGATGTCAGCGACGGGCGCAGCTGACACGCCGGCCGCAACCGCCACCGCGAGGATTGTTCCGCACAGCGTTTTCATTTTCACTTCGCCCCCTATCGGACAATCAACGTGAATCCACCGGTAACGACAATCGAGGCTTCGCCCTTGGTGACGCCTCCAACAGAAAGGCGAATCGTCCATCTGCCCGGCTTGTCAAGCCGGAATTCCGCATCTGCGCCGGTTCCCGTCTTGGCAACCAGTGTCGTCGTCCCGTCCGGTGCAATGAACGTCACCGTAGAAGCCGCCGCGACGTCGCCGATCCAGTTGTCGCCGGAATAGGCGACTGGCATTATGTCGCGTATTCCAAGCTTGCGGTCCGGGCCTATCGCAAGCGCGTCGAGCGAATACGCGGCCTCGCCCCATCTGTAGAGACAGCCGTCGTAGCTTGAGAACAGCCGCCACAGTCCGTCGTCCGCACTCTCCACTCCGCAGCCGGCAGGCAAGTCGAGTGCTGCGAGAAGCCCGGCGGGACCTTCGAGCGAAAAGACATACCCGGCGCCGGCCTCTTCGTCAACGAGTTCTTCGGCATCGACGATCTTTGCAGGCGACGCTGCAGTTCCGGCTCCCTGCGTCCCGGTCAAAGAGTGTCGAACTGTTGCCGTCACCTCTTCAGCAAGAGGCAGTTGTGTTTTGCGCCGAAGAGTCCAAAGCCCGCCGCTCGACGGCGTCCAGGATGTCGAAACGACGGTCGATTGAGATTGAGATGCATCTACGGCCGTCACCGTATCGCCTGTACTGCGCCAAAGCGAGACAGGCATGTCTCCATTCGTCTTGATTGCAACCGCGTCGCCCGTCGTGTCGAGAGCATACGAGCAGGTCCCCGAAACTGCTTCTGGCGTCTCATCCGCCGACACCGCACCGCCAAACGCAAGTGCGGCTGCAATAATAGCATATCGCATTCTCATGGCAAAGTTCCTCCGTCAAGTGGTGAAAACGCGGCGGTTCAATCGACAATCCAGAAGACGCGGAAGCCGCGATGGGAATTTGCGTTTGAAGCATCAGCTTTCCCGCGAACGCCGGCCCGGAAGTTTTCAGGCTGGGAGCTCCAGTAGGCATCGTAGGACCCGCCGCCGCGATAACGTCGATTTGTCGATGAATTCCAGGCGGGAATGAAAATTCCGGCATTCTTCACGTAGGTTACGCTGTCGTCGTCCAGACACCATTCGTACGCGTTGCCGCTGACATCGTAGAGCCCCCAGGCGTTCGGGAGTTTGAGTCCAACGGCGGCCGTCATGTTGCCGAAATCATTGTTTGCAATCACGTAGTGGCTTATGTCTGTGTCATCCCACCCAGTCCAGAAATACTTTCCACCGTTTCCGGCGCGTATCGCGATTTCCGCCATGACCTCGGTCGGGAGGTCGAATGAGAACCTGTTGCCCGTGATATACATGAGACGTTGGAAGAAGTTGCCGGTATTGGCCTCCGCGACGCGGGGGATGGCCGAGGTC
>SUWC01000078.1 GCA_015061665.1 Lentisphaerota bacterium | reverse complement strand
CGGCAAGAGCATCAACACTGCCTCGGCCCGCATGCAGGGAAAAGCCATCGGAGCGTAGGCTCGATGCCTACGCACAAAAGATGATCGGGCGCGGCCGATTTGTTGCCCCTAGTATGTCCTAGGGTCGCACTAGACGCGCCACGACCATTCGGATTGGACACTGCGCTGATGGCTGCTGGTTGCTGAGACACTTCCAACGCATTAAAAAACGATCCTGGGGCCCCGAAGGGGAAGGATCGGCTTTTAATGCGTTGGCCGTACCCTGTTCCCCATTCCCCATTCCCCAAATATGATATAATATTGGCATGGAGCCTTGCGAAAAGAAGATTAAGGTCCCCACAACGGGGCTGTTCGACTTCCCGGAGCTTATTCTCGGAGGCGAGGGGAAGTATGTAGACAAGACGGACCTTCTGTACAGGCTTGCCTCGCCAAAGGCCGATGCGCAGCTCTTCATCTCGCGCCCGCGTCGCTTCGGCAAGTCGCTCATGCTCTCCACATTGAAGGCGATGTTTGAGGGGCGCCGCGATCTCTTCAAGGGCCTTGCCATCGATGCGCTTCCGTGGGAGGGGTGGGAGCGGCCAACGCCTGTGTACAGCTTCACGATGTCAAGCGCCAACGGCGGTACGTACGAGGAGTTCCGCATGGCTCTGCGCGGCCTCGTGGAAAAGCTTTGCGCCGGGTGTGGCTGCGCATACGACAAAGAAAACACCATAGCGTCCAACTTCGACTCGTTCCTCGCTTTTGCCGCAGAGAAGTCCCCTACGAAGAAGATTGTCGTCCTCATAGACGAATACGACGAGCCGGTCGCGAAGTTCCTCGACGACCTTGAGACGCTCAAGAAGGTGCGCTCGGACCTCCACGACTTCTACGAGAAGCTGAAGGTCAACTCCGGGTCGATCCGATTTCTCATGATGACAGGCGTGACGAAGCTCACCAAGCTTTCGATCTTCTCTGGGCTAAACCACCTGACCGACCTGACGATGGATCCGCGCTTCGCGACATTGCTCGGCTACACCCCGGAGGAGCTGGATGGTCCCCTGCGGGAGAATGTCGAGTTGTTCGCCGCGCGGAACGGCATGGATTTCGCGGCGGCGAAGAAGGCGCTTCTCGCTTGGTACGACGGCTACCGCTTCTCGCCGAAGTCCGAGGCCAAGGTATGCAACCCGGTGTCCCTCGGCAACGCGCTGAAATCAGGAGAGCTGAAGAACTACTGGGAGGCGACGGGCCACGCCACGATCATCGTCAACCGCATCAAGGCAGCGGACGCGATTCCGGCCGACCTAAATGGACTGGTCGCCGATCAGCTGGATCTCGACGTGTGCGACGCCGAGACGATGCCGCTTCCCGCCCTGCTGTACCAGGGCGGCTATCTGACGATTAAGCGCGTGCGCGCCTCAGGGCGTTTCGAGCTAGGCATCCCCAACGAGGAGGTTTCAAGCTCGCTTGCGCGGGGGTACGTCGCGACGCTGCTGCGCAACGGTATGTCCGACTGGAACGAAGAACTGGCGGACGCGCAGGACGACCTGATCGAGAAGGGCGTGGAGACGCTGCTTAAGAAGAACCTCAAGTCCGCGTTCGCGGCGGTTCCGCACGAATGGAAGATCGAGAGCGAGCGGGAGGCGAAGCGCTACTTCCTTTTGTTCATGAAGCTGATCGGCTCGGAGATCTCCGGAGAGCGGCAGAGCGCGCGCGGAAGGGCGGACGCGATACTTAAGGACAAGAGCGGCGTCTACGTATTCGAGTTCAAGTACGGGAAGTCGGCGTCGGAGGCGCTAGCGCAGGCCCGCACGAAGGAGTATGCGGGCCCCTGGCTTGACGGCGCGCCGCCGGTCTTCTACGTTGGCGTCAACTACGATCCCGCGAAGCGCGGCATCGACGACCCGCTCGTCGAACCGGCATAGCAATAGGGCGTGGCGCAGTCGGATGAACGGCTAAACTTGCAGGGGGTCCGTCGCTCCGCGACGGACCTAGAAAGGTCGTGTCGCAGGCGACTTTCTAGTCGCTCCCCATTCGCTTCCTCGCGCGCTCCCGATTCTTTTGATTCTGCGCGAGAGCTGTGAATGTCCGTCGCGGAGCGACGGACCCCCTTGATAGCAACAGCTCAGTCGCTCTCAGGGGGTTGCGTCGCTCGGGCTCTTGCGACTTTGCTTCGCAAAGCTCCTCGCTTCGCTCGTCGGCCAACCTGACGCCTTCGGCGCAGGCGAATCCCGCGACGGAACATGGGATGGTAGGAGAGTTGTTTACGAAGAGCCAAAATTCGTGTATATTCGTGTCGGGCGTAGCCCGATTCGTGTCGCGGGGCTTGCCGAGAACCGAAGGTTGGAATGGCGCGGCGACGTTTGACGAAGGTCGCATGTAGGGGAACGGGGAATGGTGAATGGAGGGCAACTGCGACCTTCAAGTCAAGACGGCGACGCGCCATTCCGGCGGCGGAACGCCGCTCGGCAAGCCGCCGCGTTTCGTGGTCGCGCGTAGCGCCCATATGGGATGGTGTAATTGTGTAATTGTGGCATAGCGGAAATGTGTAATTGACGTCTTCCCTCTTCCCTCTTCCCCATTCCCTCAAAAAACTGGTTAAAACCAGTTGTTTAAACCCCTTGACTTTTTGGTATAATAGTGGCGCAAGCGCGTGAGTGTATCATCCAACGAGGATTGACTTGATGCAAAGATACGCAGACATAGCCATGCTGAATGGCGGCGCCGCAGAGGCGAGGAGGTCTTTTCTCTCGCGGCGCGGCCGCGACGGGCCGGGGTCAGCCGCGTCTCGTGTCTCGCGTCGAGAGAATCGGCTTTTGGCGAGAGACGCGAGACTGGAGACGAGAGAAGGACTTCGGACTTCAGACTTCGGACTTCGGACTTCCAGGGCCACTAGCGACCAACGACCAACGACTAATGACTAGCCACTAACGACTAACCGCTAACCACTAACGACTATCAAGGAGAAAAACAATGAAAACACCAACAAATCGAACAGCGCGCCGCCTCGCTGCGGTGCTTTCACTCGCCTTCGCCTTCGCCGCCACCGGCGCTTGGGCGGAAGAGGTAGAGAAACTATACTGGACAGGCGCGACCAGCACGGACTACAACACGGCGGACAACTGGTCTGCCAAAGTGTCGCCTGTCGGAACGACGCAATGGTATCATACCTACGATACCGCCCACATCCAGTCATACCGCATCGACATCGCCGGGTTTTACGGTACGCGCGGCGGCTGGTGGATCAATGCCGGAACCGAGAACGAGCCGGTTCAGTTCTACTGCGAGGAGGCAAGCCAAGGCATTTCGCCAAATAACAGCGTAAATTCATGGGACTTCGCCTCCTACCTCCATGTGGCCGACAAGTCCGATGCATGGGCGTGGTTCAACGGCGGCAAATACGACAAGTTCAAATCCGTGTGCAACGTTGGCAGCAGTAGCTACGCCGGACATATCACCATCGGCAACGACAGAGGCGTTGCGACGATCATGAATTTCGGAGGGGATTTCAATGTGAATAACGGAACGGTGAATATTCTAGGCGACGCGACATTGTCAATCGACGACAACATTGTCGTCGGGCAGATTGCCTCGCGCAAAGGAACACTGACGATTGACGGCGGCTCATGCTCCGCCAATAAACTTTTAATTGGCGACCTCGCAGGTGCAACTGGCGACGTGGTGGTCAACAGCGGCAACATGTCGATCAGAAATAATCTGCTTCTCGGGCAGAAGGGCACGGGAACGCTGACAATCAACGGTGGCACGTTCGAGGTGGAATCCGGCATGCTGGCGTACGTCGGCAAGGCCAACGGCACGATAACCCTCAACAGCGGAAAGCTGATCGCGACGGATATCCAGAAGGAAGGAGACAGCGGCATGGCCTCGCTCGTGTTCAACGGCGGCACGCTTGCCGCGAACGGAGTGTCGTCCGACGCTTTGATACGCTCCACGCTTCCCGTCACGGTCGGCGCGAACGGCGGCACGATTGATGCGGCAGGTTACAACGTGACGATTGCAGCAGACCTGGGCAACGCCGCTGGCGCAACGGGTGCGATGACGTTCAAGGGCGGCGGCATGGTGACGCTCTCCGGCGCAATAAACTACACCGGCGGCACGACGGTCGAGGTCGGAACGACCCTCGTCGTTCCTTCGGCGATTGACAACCTCGCGTTCACAATTCCTGAGGGAATCGTCGATGGCATGTACGAAGTTGTGCACATTTCCGGCGGCGGGGTTTTTGCGTCGGATGTGCTGGAGCACGCGTCGCTTCCGTCCGATGTGAACGCCAATTTCTTCCTCAATTCCAGGAAGACTGGAATCTACTGCCGCTACGGCGCGGTGTCCGGCGACGGCAAAGTGTGGGTTGGCGTTGCGGGCGACAGGAAATTGAGTTCTGCCGAGAACTGGCTTGATAACACGGAGCCATCAAACGGCGACATACTCAATTTCTCGATGGCCGGTACCCCGGTTTTGCTTGACGCCGACCTCGGCGAGGTCGTTCCCGCGACGATGCTTTTTGGTACTAAGCTCATCACCATCACCAACGGCACGCTGACTGTCAATACGCTCACGAACGCGAGCAAGCTGGCCGTCGCCTCTGGTGCGACGCTCACCGTGGTGGGGAATATCGTTGCCACGCCGACGGTGATCGGCGGCACCAGCTATTTTCTATACTCCAACGAGGGGACGGTGACGGTCGGCGGCGAGGCGCGCGGCATCGGCTTTGACGGCTGGCCGCGTGTTTACCAGTATCAGGTCGCAAACGCAAACACGCAGCCGATACGCGCCAGAAAGCTCGTTTACGACTGTCCTGGAGGGAAGCGGATTTACATGCACCTCAGTTCCGCAGGCGACAAGCCCGGCAAGTGGGTCGTGGGAGAGGACGGCATGACGTTCGCAGGCACCAGACAAATTGAGTACACGAAGTTTCTTGTAGAGAATAGCGGAGCCGACGTGACGCTCTATTCGTCCGCAGACTGGACACTTAAAAACACAGGGGTGAACGGCACTGACAACGGCGACCTTCATGTCAAGAACAATGCCACGCTCACCATCGACACGTCCGACTACGACGACTCGACGATACGGCGCACGGTTACGCTCGAAGGACGTCTCAATGTGGAAAGCACCGTCACAATCACGGGCTGCGGTACGGTGGAGATTGCCACGACGAAGCACAATGGTCTAGCGGAGACTACGGTTGCGAGCGGCAATACGCTGGCCGTCACGGACACGGCGACCTTGAAGGTGAACGCCGGCAAGAAGATTCTCGGCGCGGGCACGATTTCGCTCGCTGCGGGCACGACACTCGCGCTTGAATCCACTGATCGCGAGTTCGCGACGCCCGACATCGTCCCCGTCACGCTTCCCGAAGAAGGCGCAGCGAAGATTTGCATCGACGGCATGCGCCTCCGCAGAGGCGAACATGTTCTGTGCACCCTCGCGTCCGTGCCGGAGAATCTCGCCGACCACGTGACAGTGACGGGCACGGCTCTCGACGGCCGCAAGTACGAGGTGAAGGCGGTTGAAGTGACGGAGAACGAAACGACCGTCACCAAGCTTGTCCTTGACATCCTGCCCACGGGCTTGATGCTCATCTTCAGGTAAGCCCGGGAAATGTTGCCAGTGTTGCCAATAACCAATTACCAATTGGAAATTGGCAACATTGGCATTGGCAACATTTCCACATTGGCAACATTTATCATGTCAACATCGAACCTAACTAAACCATGAAGGCACGGACGATTATCTTGCTTGGCGCGGCGGCCATGTTCGCCGCAAGCGGCGCACGGGCGGCGGAGACGCTCGATCGCGACATCGTAATCTACGGCTCCAGCCCGGCGGCGATTTCGGCGGCGGTGCAGGCGAAGCGCATGGGCAAGTCGGCCGTCGTCGTCTCGCCGGAGACGCGCATCGGCGGACTCACCACCGGCGGACTCGGACAGACCGACATCGGCAACAAGTCCGCGTTCGGCGGCATTGCGCTCGAGTTCTACCGCGACGTCGCGAAGTGGTATGCCGAGAGCGCTCACTGGACGCGGCAGACGCCGGAGCAGTACAAGCCGGACGGCCAGACCGCAGGAACGATGGGCAAGGACTCCATGTGGACGTTCGAGCCGTCCGCCGCGCTCGCGATCCTCGAAGGATGGGAGAGGCGCGACGGTCTCGACATCCGGCGCGGCGAATGGCTGGACCGCGACGGCGGAGTCACGAAAGAGGGCGGACGCATCGTCTCCATCAAGACGCTCTCCGGCGACGTCTACCGCGGCAAGGTGTTCATCGACGCGACGTACGAAGGCGACCTCATGGCGGCGGCGGGCGTCAGCTACACCGTCGGACGCGAGTCGAACAGTGTCTATGGTGAGACGATAAGCGGCATCCAGTTTCGCGAGGCGAAGAGCCATCAGCTGAAGCGTCATGTCAGCCCGTATGTCGTCGAGGGCAAGCCCGAAAGCGGACTTCTCCCCGGCATCGAGCCGCGCAATCCGAACGAGAAGGACGGCGACGGCGACAAGCGCGTGCAGGCCTACAACTTCCGCATGTGCCTCACCGACGACCCCGAGAACTGCATTTCGTTCAAGAAGCCCGCGAACTACGACGAGCGCGAATACGAACTCCTCTTCCGCAACTTCGCCAATGGCGAGACGGCTGTTCCGTGGATCAACTCGAAGATGCCGAACCGCAAGACCGACACGAACAATCGCCTTGGCTTTTCTACCGACTTCATCGGACGCAACTACGAGTGGCCGGAGGCGTCCTACGAGCGCCGCGCCGAAATCTTCAAGGCGCACCTCGAGTACCAGCAAGGGCTGATGTGGACGCTAGCCAACCATCCGCGCGTCCCGGAGAAGATTCGCGCCGAGGTGTCGAAATGGGGAACCTGCCGCGACGAGTTCACGGACGGCCCGGGCGACGGCTGGCAGTCGCAGCTCTACGTTCGCGAGGCGCGGCGCATGGTAGGCGAGTACGTTATGACCGAGCATGAGTGCAGGGGCGACCGCGTCGTGCCGCATCCTGTCGCGATGGGCGCGTACACGATGGATTCGCACCATGTCCGCCGCGTCGTCACCGCGAATGGCGATGTGCAGAACGAGGGCGACGTGCAGGATCGCGGTCGCTACAGCGCGTGGGGGCCCGACGCCGCCAAGCGCGCGAAGGGCGGCAGGATGAAGCCCTACGGCATCGACTACGGCGCGATAACCCCGAAGCGCGGCGAATGCGAGAACCTGCTCGTGCCGGTGTGCCTCTCGGCCTCTCACATGGCGTTCGGGTCGATACGCATGGAGCCGGTCTTCTTCGCGCTCGGCCAGGTGGCCGGAACCGCCGGCGCGATGGCAGCCGCAAACGGCTCCGCCGTCCAGGACGTCCCCTACGACGCGCTCTCCGCTCGCCTCGTCGCCGACGGCCAGGTGCTTTCTCTGGACGCGCGCCACGTCGCCTCCGCCGCGATTCCCACCGCCGCGCCAGACTCGCCGCAAATCGTCTGCGTCGCCGCCGCCAATTCGTCCGAGGCCGAGAAGGCCGCCGCCGATTTCGTCTGCACGGGAACGAACGACGAGGCGGTGCTGACGAAGGCGGTCGAGACCCTGACGCGCGGCGGGACGCTGAAGCTCGCGGACGGCGACTACTACATCGACGCGTTCCCCTGCGAGGGCAACACCGCCGTCCTCTTCGGCTACAACGAGGGGCGGGCGCGCACAATCAACGTAGTGGGCGGCACGGAGAACAAGTCCTACAACACGCGCTTCGGCGTCGGCATCCACGTCACGGAGAAGGCTATTTCCGCGATGGACCCGAAGGACACGTACCGGCTCTTCTGCGGCACGGCGAAGAAGCCGAAGGCGCCGGGTGCGTTCTTCAAGTACACGTTTGTGAACAACGTGAACTTCCGCGACATCCAGATTCTGTTCCACGACGCGTCCAAGCCTTGGCGCGGCATCGACGGCTCGTGCTTCGGCAACATGCACATCGACATGGTTGGCGTCTATACCGAGCAGTATTTCAACGACCGCTTCCTGCACAAGAAGCCGGCGACGCCCGCGAAGGGTTCGACGGGCGTTGTCTCGTGCCGCGGCGCCAACGACGAGGCGTCGCGCATCGCCTACGACTGGGTTAACGTCGGCGGGATGCACACCGGCTTTCTCTTCCAGGGCGTAGACCACCTCGTCCTCAAGGCGTGCACGGCGGCGCGTTGCTGCTACGGCTACCGCGCGACGACGGGAACGCCGAAGACGATGACATGGATCAACTGCTGCGACGAGGGCAACACGCATCTGCCGTTTTTCGGCGGCAAGGGACACCTGACGGCAATCGACTTCAACATCGAACGCTTCAACGCCGACTACATCTCTGACGACCCGGACGGCGAGAAGGAGCACGCCGCCGTCGAGGCGAAGCCCGAATCGTGGCACGGCTACGTTTCCTACACCATGCAGGGCAAGGCGTTCGGTCTCAAGCGCTTCTGGGAGAATGGCAGCGGACACAACTTCCGTACCGTCAACCTCGACCACTCCATGACTTCGCGTCCGGAGCACCCTGAATACCTCGAGACATACTTCGACAAGACGACCGACAAGACCCTGACGTGGAACGGCGAGATGTGGGTGGATGCAATGGGCAACCGCGTCGACTGAATGATAACAAGACGAGAGTTCGTGAAAGATTCGCTTGCGGCGCTCGGGTTTCTGGCGTTGCCGGGCGGGCTTTTTGCCGCTCCGGCGGGATGGAAGCCGAAGGGCAAGAAGCCGAATCTCGTCGTCGGCATTCTGAGCGACACGCACTTGCAGTCGGGCTGGGACGGTGTGACTCCGCACGACGGTTTTCCGCTCACCTACGTCACTAACGCGATGAAGCTCTTCCGCGAGCGCAACATCGACGCGTTCATGCACCTCGGAGACGCGGCGCATCGCGGCAAGAACGTCGAGATCCAGTACCACCGCGACATTTTCGAGAAGTTCTTTCCGCATGGCAAGGCGAAGGACGGCCACAAGGTGGAGAAGTTGCTGGTCGTCGGCAACCACGAACTGTACGGAAACGTAGCGGCCGGAGCCGGAGCGTGGGCACCGCACATCTGGAAGGACCCGGTGGAACGTGCGAAGCATGTCTTGTGCGGTGACCTGCCGAAGCACTGGGAGCAGGTCTGGGGCGAGAAGTACGAGGTGGTCTGGCACAAGGAGGTGAAGGGCTACCATTTCTTCGGACGACATTGGGAGACGGAGGAGATGAAGCTCGCGGACTTCGTGAACGCCAAGGCCGGGGAATGTTCGTTGAAGGGGACCAAGCCGTTCTTCATACTCTCGCACGAACGGAACCATTTCGCGTTTTTCAATGCGTTGAAGGAGTATACGAACGCCGTTGCGTTCTGCGGGCACTGGCACATGAGCAACGCGGACTGGAAGACCATCTTCCTCGGCGACTTCGGCTTCAGTTTCTTTCCGACAATCCAGGTCGGAGCATGCCGCATGGACGGCGCAAACTATCTGGACAGCAAAGAGCGCCTTGCAAAGGGTGATCTCACTGTCGAGCAAATCGACCATTCGACGGCGTGGAGCGAAGTTAAGAACCCGTCACGTCAGGCGATGATAGTGAACGTCTACGACGATATGGTAGTGTTCGAGCGGCATGAGGTTGGCGAAGGCGGCAAGCTCGGTCCCGACTGGGTGCTGCCGCTGGGATGGGGAACGGGGAATGGGGAACGGGGAACAGGGAAGCATCCGTTTTCGCGGGACGAATTGAAGAAGGTTGTCGGCGAGCCGCAGTTCGGGAAAAAGGCGAAGCTGGAGGTTTCTTTAGACAGGATTAACAAGATTGACAAGATTGAGAATCGTGGGAGGGGATTGCGGGGCAATAATCCTGATAATCCTGTAAATCCTGTCAAAAAAGAGCCTGCCCTGCGCATTAAGATCCCCATGGCTGACGGGAATCCCGATTCACGCGTCTACGCATACGAAATAGTCGTGGTAGGAGACGATCCGAAAGCGAAGCTCTTCAAGAACGCATTTTTCGAAGGCTGCAACCTCGGCGTCGGCCACGAGCCGAACAACGGCATCACCGAAGTCGAAATCCCAGCCGCCGAACTTCCCTCCGGGAAGAAGCTGACGATAGCCGTACGCCCGGTCAGCTCGCTTGGCACGAAAGGGAAAACAATCGGAACGACGATGAGAGTGTAAAATGTAAAATGAAAAATGAAAAATGTAAAGTGTAAAATTGAGGCTCTTCGGAGTTTATATTTCTAGCATTTCATGGGGTCCCCAATTTTTACTGAGAAAAACTGGTTAAAACCAGTTGTCCCAGATAGACTTTGTTGTGGTATAATGAACTCAAACAATGGAGATCAACCTATGAAGACACGAAAAGCACTGATGGTCGTTGCGGTGGCGGCTGCTTCGTTCGCCCTTGCGCAGGAGCTTGACGAAGCGACGGTCGCGAAAGGTGCGGCGTTCTCCCGCCGCGCGGCGGCGGAGAGCATGGTGCTCTTGAAGAACGAGGGCGCGACGCTGCCGCTCGCGCAGGGCGGAAAGATAGCTCTTTACGATGTCACCGGCAAGTATCGTGCCGGCGGCGGCGGTTCGTCGGACGTCAAGGCCGTCCGCGTCGTGGACATCCCGTCCGGGCTCAAGGAGGTCGGGTTCGTCCTCGATCCGCAGAGCCGCGAGACCGCCGTCGTGGTCATCGAGCGCGCGTCGAGGGAGAGCCACGACAACAGCGAAGAGTGGTTTGAACTCTCGAATAAGGAACGCGAGACGCTCGCCGGCATCAAGGCGGCCGGATTTGCGAAGATCGTCGTCGTGTGCAACAGCGGGCATGCAATCAACCTTGCGCCGCTGGCGGAGGATCCGTCCGTAGGCGCGATCCTGTGGATATGGTATCCGGGCGGCGAAGGCGGCGCGGCCGTCGGCGACATCGTTTCCGGGAAGGTCAATCCTTCAGGTCGTCTCGCCAGCACGCTGGCGCGCGCGGTCCGCGACTGGCCCAGCGACAGCGGCTTTAGAGACTACCGCGGCGCGGTTCCCTACGAGGAGGACATTTTCGTCGGCTACCGCTATTTCGAGACGATTCCCGGCGCGAAGGAGAAGGTCGTCTATCCGTTCGGTCACGGCCTGAGCTACACGGACTTCAGACTTCAGACTTCGGACGTAAGAAGTCAGGAGTCCGAGGTTTTGGTCTCCGTCCGCGTCACGAACACCGGCAAGGTCGCCGGAAAGCGCTCTGTTCTCTGCTACACGTCCCAGAAGGGCGGGAAGGCGGAGCATCCGGCGATCGAGCTGCGCGCCTACGGCAAGACGGGGCTCCTGCAGCCAGGCGCGAGCGAAGAGCTGACGCTTTCCTTCGCCAAGCGCGACCTCGCGTATTTTGACGACGAAGGCGTGAGCGGAAATCCCGGCTCGTGGGTTCTCGACCAGGGCGAGTACACGGTTCTCGTCGGCGGCTCCGTGCGCGATGTCGCGCCGGCCGGAAGCTTCACGGTCGCCGCGCCGGAAGTGCTGGAGACGCCTGGCTTCAAGCTGAGAACCGATACGCTGGCGCGCAGGCTGCGGGCGGACGGCTCGTATACTGCTGTGCCGCTCGCCTATCCGACGCGCCCTGGTCGGCTCGGGAAGGGCAAGGTCCGCAAGACCCCAATGGAAACGCCGTCCGTCACGCTTTACGACGTCGCCGACGGAAAGGCGACGATGGACCAGTTCCTTGACCAGATGACGCTCAAGGAGATGCTGTTCCTCTGCTACGGCCATCCGAGGGTCGATCCCAACGGCACGGGTTCGATTGGGGCTCTGGCGAAGTTCGGCATTTCCGCCGCGCAGACATGCGACGGGCCCGCGGGGATACGCCGCTCGATCAAGTCAACGTACTTCCCCTGCGCGGCGCTGCTTGCGTCGTCCTTCGACCCCGCGCTGCTGCGCGAAGTCGGCACGGCCTTGGGCACCGAGGCGGCGGAGACGGACTTCGACATCCTTCTCGCGCCGGGGCTCTGCATCCACCGCCATCCGCTGTGCGGACGCAACTTCGAGTACTTCAGCGAGGATCCGCTCGTCTCAGGCGTTTCTGCGGCGGAATACGTCAAGGGCGTGCAGTCGCGCGGCGTTGGCGCGACGCTCAAGCACTTCGCCGGAAACAACCGCGAGGCGACGCGCAGATTCGAGAAGGACATCGTCAGCGAGCGGGCGTTCCGCGAGATATACCTGCGCGGATTCGAACGCGCCGTCAAGGAGGCGAAGCCTTGGGCGATCATGACGGCCTACAGCGGAATCAACGGCTACAACTGCGGCGAACACTACGGACTTGTCACCGGCATCCTGCGCGATGAATGGGGCTTTGACGGCGTTACGATGACGGACTGGTGGACGACAGTTCCCCTCTGGCGCGAGCTGGCTGCCGGCAACGACGTGAAGATGCCCTCCGACCGCGGCGAAATCGACCGCAAAGCTGCGAAGGAAGGCTTTGGCGTCACGCTCGCCGAGCGTGCGGAAGACGCCGACCTCTTGACGGTCGAAGCCGTGCGCACAAGCGCGGCGCGCGTCTGCCGCATGGTGATGAAGACCCTTCGCTTCGCTCGCGAGAAGGCCGCGCGTGCGGAAAGCGCCGCGTCCGCGCAGTGAATCTGGAACGCATGTTGACGATAAAACAGGAGAAGCTATGAAACATTCGTCATTCAAAAGCCGCGGACTGTTCGCGGCTTGCGCGGCGGTCGCCATGTCCCTGCCGCTTTTCGCCGCGATCGAGATGGGAACTCCGTTTTCGGACGGCGCGGTGCTGCAGCGCGGCATGAAGGTGCCGGTGTGGGGCACGCGCTCCCCGGCGGAGGGAAGCGTCACCGTGGCGTTCGCCGGGCAGACGAAGTCCGCGAGCGTGGACGCGGCCACCGGGAAGTGGCGTATCGAACTCGATGCGATGGAAGCCTCGAAGGAGCGCCGCACGATGACCGTCAGCGCCGGCACCGACAAGGTCGAGATAGGCGACGCGCTCGTCGGCGAAGTGTGGTTCGCGTCCGGACAGAGCAACATGGAGTGTCCGATATGGGGACCGAGAACGCGCTACCGCGATGCGAAAGGCGCGATGATGATCGCCATGACGCGCCGTCCGTTCATTCGCTACGCGAAGAATCCGAAGAACTGGAGCACCGAGCCGCGCCTGGGCTGGAAGGCGGTATGGCGCGACTTCTCGCCGGAATCGTTCGCGCAGACGGCGGACTGCAACCTCTCGGCTGTCGCTTTCTACTATGCACTCGAACTTTACGGCGCGCTGGATATTCCGATCGGGATCGTCGATTCCAGCTGGGGCGGCACCAATATCGACGCCTGGACGCCGCGCAGCGGCTACGACGGCTGCGACGAATCGATCAAGGCGACGGCGGAATACCAGGTTAAGAGTAAATGGAATGTCAAGACGGACCTGCGCGGGCCGATTTCCCAGCCGAGGCAGCAGCCGACCGTCCTGTGGAACGGCATGGTCGCCGCCTGGACGCCGTTCGCCATCCGCGGATTCATCTGGTACCAAGGCTGCCACAACAACGAAGAGGCGAACCTCTACTGCGCCAAGCTCCATGCGCTCTACAGTGGTTGGAGCAGGAATTTCGAGAATCCCGCCCTGAAGCACTACATTGTACAGCTGGCGCCGTGGGAGCAGAACTGGCTCGGCATATGCATGGCGCAGAACAAGTATGTCTCCGAGGAGAAGAATGCGGCGATCGCCGTCACGGCGGATTCCGGCAACTTCTTTGACATCCATCCGAACGACAAGGAGATTGTCGCCAAGCGCCTTGCGCTGCATGCGCTCAGGCGCGACTACGGGTTCGACATTTCGGAGGACGACTCCCCGGTACTGAAGTCGGCGGTGTCCGCGGACGGGAAAGTCACTCTTTCTTTCGAACATGTGCGGAACTGGTACGTCTATTCGCCCGACCGCTCGCACGACGCGGCCTTCGAACTCGCCGGAGAGGACGGGGCATGGCAGAGTGCAAAAATCGCAAACTTCAGGAAGGTCAAGGACAGGAAGGGGAAGGAGAACGACACTGATTTCATCGACGGTGCCGAGATCGTCGTCGCGAGCGACAAGGTCGCGAAGCCTGTGAAGGTGCGCTACATGGGGCGTCCGCGCACGAGCGGAACGCTCTACAACGAGGCGTCCCTTCCGCTTGGTCCGTTCGAGGTGGAATGCGGTGCGCAACATTAAACCTATACTCGTCAGTTGACGTCGCATGAGATGCGCTTCAGCACTGTAAACACGGGCTGAAATCGTTCTTTGATCTTTCACCCTCTGGGTGAGGCGAAAATCCCTATAAAGCCGGGACGTCCGAGCCACAACTACCACTCGTTCTTCATCGGCAGGGCGCGGATATCGCTTGGCGTGGAGGTAGCAAGGGCGCCCCCGCCCTTGTGGCAAGGCCGAGGCGGCCTTGCCACATCGCGTGCTCGTGCGTTGAAAAAAAAACTAGTTAAAACCAGTTGTTTCCATGCGGAGGAATTCTGATATAATCAGCGGGGAAATGGCAGATTGGCCTTAGGGGCTGTCATGTACAGATCAAAAACAAACAACAGGAGCAAAACAATGATGAAGTTAGCAAAGACATGTTTCATTGCGGCTGTCGCGGCTGGGGTAACGCTCCCCACGATGGCGAAATCGACTGTGGCCGCGCCCAAGTCCGAGAAAAAGGCGTGTGCCGCGGCAAAGTCAGACCTTGACGCGGATGCCGCAGAAACCATGCGGCGCATGAAGGCGATAGTGTTGCCGGAAATCGCGTTCGCGCCGCCGCAGACGATGGTTGATGCCGTCGAGTTCTTCAGAACTGCATCGAAGAAGTATGACAGCGCTGAGATCCCTGAGGATGAACGCGGCTTCAGCTTTGTTCTAAAGGGGATTGTGAGTGAAGATGGCGGAACCGTGGAATACCCAACGCTTCTTGTTTTCAATGCTAAGAAAATCCCGTTCTACGATGCATTGAAGCTCCTCTGCGACGCCGTTGGCTACACGTTCGAGGTCTGCAACTCGATTATCGTTGTTAAGCCGGAGGAAGATGTGGTAAAGCTGCCTCGGCCTTAACTGGTTGGGTGGTTATGTAGCCGAGTGCTCAAAAGGATGTGGCAAGGCCGAGGCGGCCTTCGCGGGATGGTCCGCGCCGCAGGCAGCACTGCGTGCTTTCGCCGTTGCGCCAAGACACGCAACTCGCAAGTGTCATCAATTTGCGGTTTCCCCGCATAAATTGCCCGCTGCACCCCTGGCGAACATGGTGATTTAGTTTGGAGGTTCATCCACGACCATCCGCAGGGATAGTGCGCGGTCTGACTGGAGTTCTTCCTTGAATGTCTGGGAGTTTGTGACGCCTCGCCTGGCCATGAACACGAACGCCGG
>SUWC01000077.1 GCA_015061665.1 Lentisphaerota bacterium | reverse complement strand
GAAACCGGCGACAGAAAAAAGTCTCCGCCCGTTTCCGACCGCCCCAAAAATATTTTTGAGCCAATGTTTACGGGGCCCTGGCGCGATTTCGGGATAAGTTGCCCCGAAAAAGTCGGGATAAGCGTGGCGTGTCTCGTCGGTTGATGGCATGGTGCATAATTTGATAAAATATTAAGCACTATACGTCTTATCGAGGGGACACATTAATGAACCAGAACATCGCTGATGAAAACAACGGCGCGACCTTGGGCTCGCGCCTTGTCGACGTAGCCGTTTCCGCTGGATTCGGGCTTTTCGCCTTTGTGCTGTACCTGTCTACCAAGGCCGGCTACGTGTTCCCGGGCGAGAGCGCGAAGCTCACCGCGCTCTGGCGCGGGCTCGACACCGCTGAAGGGGCCCAGTATCCGCTGATGGGCTTCTTCGCGCGCATGTTCGACGCGTCCAACATGCTATCCGTCATTTGCGGCGCCATTGCCGTCGCGCTCGTCTACTCGGTCGCCAGGCGCTTCCTCGCCTCGCGCGTGGGCGGCGATTTCATGTCCGAGCACGCCGTCGTCACAAGCAGGATCGGCGCGGCGGTTGCGGCGGCCGTGTTCATGTTCACGCCCGCGGTCCACGAGGCGGCGACGCACCTGGAGCCTCGCATGTTCGACGCAATGTGGGCCCTTGCCGTCTTCGCCGTGGCCGCATGGTGCGAGCGCCTGCCTAAGGCGCTCTCGTGGATTCCTGTCGCAGCGGCAGGCGTGCTTGCGGGCCTGGGCCTTGCGGACTCGCCCGTGTTCCTCGCGCTTGCGCCTCTGTACATCTGGACCGTCTGGGCCGGTGCGGGGCGCGGGAAGTCGAACCCCTGGGGAATGTCGACGCTCTTCTTCTTCTCCTTCGCGGCCACGTTCTTCATCGCGGCAGGCGCGGCGGAAGGAGACTTCTCCGATCTGATGAAGAGCCTGGCGCGCATGGCGCGCGACTGGTTCCCCGACGGGGCGGGCTGGGGCTTCATCGCCGGTTTCGCCACCGTTCCGTTCATCATCTCGCTCTTTGCGGCGCGCCGTTCGCTTTCGGAGGACGGCGGAGCCATTTCGTGGACATTCCACGGCGCGATGACGGTCATGGCCGTCCTCTCGGTCGCGACGCCGCTATCCCCGTCCGCGCAGATGGCGCCGCTTGCGGTCCTGCCTGTCGCGACGAGCGCGTTTGCGGCCTTCACAATGGGCTACGTCGCGTCGTACTGGTGGCTTCAGGCCCGCTCCGCAGTTCGCGTCAACGAGTCGAACGACGGCTCGTCCCTGGCGCAGCGCTTTGCGCGCCCCGTCGGCCTTGCCGGCTGCGGCTTCCTGGCGGTTGTCGTGGCGTTCACGCTCTTCCTCAACTTCTTCCAGTTCGACTCGAAGCGCGGCGAATTCGCCGATGTCGTCGCTCGCCGCGTCATCTCAGACCTTGGCGAAAGGCGCTGGCTCGTGACGGACGGCGTTCTCGACAACCACCTGCGCGTCGCGGCCGCGGAGGCGGGCGTGCCGCTCAACCTCGTCTGCCTCCAGCGCGACACGGATTCCGGCTACATCAAGGCGCTTTCCGACACGGTCCGCGCCGAGAAGCTCGGCGGAGAGAAGAACACGGAGCTCCTCATGTCCCTCTCGCTCGGCGTCCTCACGTTCGTCCAGGACTGGTTCGCCATGGGCGACGAGGCGCCGTCCAAGGCGGCGGTATGGGGCGCGGCGGACCTCTGGTACGCTTCGGGCCACAGGCCGGTTCCCGAGCTGCTTTTCTTCGGCGCGGACCCGTCCCGCAAAACGGACTTCGCGTCCGAATGGCCTGCGTTCGACGAGATCCTCCACGCAGACGAAGGCTGGGGCAGCTACCGCCTCTCAAGAAACGAGAACCCGATCGAGCGCATGCGCCTCGACCTTCGCCGCCACATGGGACTTGTCGCCAACAATGCGGGCGTCGCGCTCCACGACGCGGGCAAGCCCGCCGCGGCGTACGAGATGTACGAGCTTGTCCTGCGCAAGATCGACGCGGACAACGTGTGCGCCCTCTTCAACGAGTTCGAGCTCGCCCGCGAAGGCGGCAACCCCGCCTCGTCTCGCAAGAACGAGCTCGAGCGCGAGCTGAAGAAGATCGTCGACGATTCGGACCGCCGCTACAGGCTCTGGGCCCTCGCTAACTACTACGGCTACATCCGCAGCCCCGAGATCTTCATCCGCCTCGGCTTCGCATGGGCGCGCAGCGGACGCACCGGCGACGCGATCCAGCAGTTCAAGCGCGCCATCGACTTCATCCCCACCGAGCGCCGCAATTCGCTCATGAACATGATGGCGGCAGTCTACGCGAGCGAGAACGACCAGCGCAAGAGCCGCGCAATCTACGAGGAGGTGCTCGAAAAGGACTCGCAGGACCACGACGCCCTCATCGGCCTTATGCGCCTCGAGCTGCTTGACGGCGACGGCGAGAAGGCAATGCAGTACCTCGAGCGCGCCACGGCGGCCATCGGCGACGACCCGCGCGCCAACATCGAAAAGGCCATGCTCCGCATGATGCGCGGCGAGCTCGGCGAGGCGAAGAAGCTCCTCGTCAAGGCGACCGACGCGGACAAGGAGAACCTCCAGGCGTGGTCCATGCTGGCCGCCGTCACGATGCAGGAGATCGACGCGTCCAAGGACGAGGCGGAGAAGAAGCGCCTTTCGAAGCAGCTTGAGGACGAGATTCTCAAGACGATGGAGAAGCAGGCGCGCAGCCCGTCCGACTACTACGTACAGACGACACGCGCGTTCGTCCTCATGCGCCAGGGCGCGGAGAAGCGCCGCGAGGCGCGAGACGCGTTCGTGACCGCGGCGAAGGAGCGTCCGGACATCGGCTCCACGAGCGACATCGTGCTCGGACTCGACATCCAGCTGAATGACACAATCGACGCCGAGCGCCATGCGCGCGAAGTCCTGCGCCGCAACCGCAAGGCGCCGCTCGCCAACTACGTCATGGGCTCGCTTGCGCTCCAGCGCGGCGAGTACACCGAGGCCGAGGCGTTCCTCCGCAGGGCCGTCGAGGGGACGAAGCCCGTCACTCTCGCCCTCAACGACCTCGCAGAGGTGCTTCGCCGCGGCGGAAAGTTCGACGAGGCCGAGGGCTTCGCCCGCAAGGCGACGGTCGCGGACCCCAACCTCTACGTGGCCTGGGAGACGCTTGGCTCCATCATCCTCGACCGCAAGGGCGACCTCAACGAGGCGGAGCAGTGCGTCCTCAAGGCGTGCGAGCTGTCCAAGGGCAAGGACGGACGCAACGAGGACGTGCGAATGCTCATCTCGCTCGCCCGCGTCCAGCTCGCGAAGGGCGACAAGCCGCGCGGCAAGGGCACCCTGAGAAAGGTTCTCGGACGAATCGACGAACTCTCCGATTTTGAACGCAGGGAATTCGAGGAGATCCGCAAGAGTGCTAAGTAGCGTCCTATGCCTCGCCGCGGCCTTCCAGATAGGGCCGTTCTACCAGCAGAAGCCCGACTACTGCGCCGTGCGTCCGCTCGTCGCCGTCGAGAACGGCGAGACTGACGTCCTGTGGCCTGTGTTCACGTGCCACCGGGACTGGTGGCGCTTCTGCTACATCGTGAACTACCATTCGTATCCCCAGACGGAAGACGGCTACCAGTTCACCATCCTGCCTATCTGGTTCAACGGACGCGACCCCGGGTCGGGTTCGTACGCGGGACTGTTCCCGATATACGGGCACCACCCGCACATCGGCATGATGTACGACTTCGACTTCGCGCTGTGGCCGCTCTGGACGCACTACAAGATGCCGCGCGGGCGAGAGTGGCTTGAGACGAACACCGTTCTTTTCCCGTTCATCTCCTGGCGCTCCGACGGCGCGTGGAGCCTCTGGCCTTTCTACGGCGTCAACTACCAGCGAGAGAGCGACCACCGCTACGCACTCTGGCCGCTCGTGACGTGGGCGAGCTATCGCGAGGACCGCGATACCGCGGGCGAAGGCTATTCGTGGATGTGCCTGCCGCTATACGGACGCGTCCGCCGCGCGCGGGAGGACCAGGATCTGTGGCTCCCGCCGTTCTTCTCGTACGCGAAGACATACGCCAAGGGATCCGACCGCCGCCTTATATCGAAGCGCCTGCGCTGTCCGTGGCCCCTCGTGGACTACGAGTCCACTCCGTCCCGCTGGCGCATCTCCGTCTGGCCTTTCTACGAGCGTTCCATAAACCTGGACTATTCGAGGGGGAAGGAGAGCTCGCGCGTCACGCGCTTCGGATGGAAGCTTGTCGAGATATACGACGACGAGACGCGCGTCTTCCCGTTCTGGGCTTCTTCGGATTCGCACACGCGCCTGTGGCCGTTCTGGGAAACGGAGGCCGAGGGCGGCGAAAACGGCTTCAGGCATTCGCGCTTTCTTGCGCTTTTTCCGATCCGCTGGGTTCCTGCGATCGACCGCAACTGGTCGAAGTTCTGGACCTTCTACGAGAACTGGTCGTGTCCGCTGTACACGGACCACTCCCTCTTCTGGGGAATAATCCGCTGGAGGACCGAGAAGTGAAGCTGCCGCTCAGAAGGCGCCTCAACTCCGTGCGCCTCTGGATGAAGGCGCTCCGCGTCGACCAGTGGACGAAGAACGGCGCGGTGATGCTCGCCTGGTTCTTCTCCGTCGCGGACAAGAGCCAGCAGGCGCTTTCGCGCGACTGGACGTCCTTCGCGATGGCGTTTGCGATGGCCGGGTCGTTTTCGCTGCTCTCCTCCGCGTTCTATCTGCTGAACGACGTTTCCGACTATGAATCGGACCGTCGCCACCCCGTGAAGCGGCACCGTCCGATCGCCGCCGGACTCGTCGGGCGCATTACCGCGGTCCGCGTCGGGCTCGTTCTTTTCGCTGCGGGCTTTGCGTACCCTGCTCTTGTCATAATGTTCCTTCCCTCGCGCACGGTCGCCTTCGGCACTGTTCTCGGCTATACTGTCATGCAGTGTCTCTACACGGGCTTCCTGAAGCGCGTGCCGTATGTCGACGTAGCGACCCTGGCCGCGGGATTCGTCCTTCGCGCAGTCGCGGGGGCTGCGATAATAGACGCGTATATTTCGCCGTGGCTTCTCGTCTGCACGTTCACGCTGTCCATGTTCCTCGCATTCTGCAAGCGCCGGCACGAAATGGAGATCGCTGTCGAGTCGCGCGCGGTCCTAAGGCGATACCATCCGAAGCTGCTTTCGGCCTGCATCTTCATTGCGGCGTTCGCGTCGTTTGCGGAGTATCTCGCATACACGGTCACGTCGAAGATGGGGAGTGCATTCCCGCTGCTGTGGACGACTTCCGTCTTCGTCGCGCTCGGAATAGCGCGCTACCTTGTCCTTGCCTACCGCAAGGCGGACGTCGGGCGGCCCGAGAAGGTCCTTCTGACGGACCACATCCTCTGGCTCGTTCTCGCGGGATACGCCGCCTGTTCCGTCGCAGTGGTTGCAGTCGGCCTCTACTGGCCGGCGTAAACCACAACCATCGGTGTTTTACCCGAACTCTTCAACTAAAAACTCCGAAGAGCCAACATTTAGCAATGCGCCTGAAATGGCCCGATTTGACGCGCCTCGGAACAGGCTTTTACCTGCGTCGCAGATTGTGACGAGGCAGTTGAAACGTTCGCATCACCCCTCCCTCTTCCCCATTCCCCGTTCCCCATTCCCCATTCCCCATTCCCTCTTCCCCATTCCCCATTCCCCATTCCCCTCACATGCGCGGATTAGAGACCGTTCACTCTGCCTTGGAAACTTCTGCCTTGAGCCTGTTGTAGGTCTTGGCTGATTCAGCCGGCAGTTTGCGGTCGCTGAGCGTGGTCACAACCGTCCCTTCGCCGGATGGGAACGACGGATCGTCGCTCGACTCCACTTTGTACACCAAAGAGATACCGCTTACCGCTTTCGGCTCATTGCCGTCGAATGTGAATACGAAATCTCCTTCTTCGACCGTAACCGTTAACCTGGGCTCGACAGTCGGTCGCGACTCGTATCCAATTTTGACAAGAGAATGATAGCAAAAACGGCGGGTGGGGTCATTCCCCGAACGGGGAAGTTTGGGCGGAGGCGGTGCGCTTTGCGGGGATGTAGTGAAGCTGGTCGAGGAATGCCGCGATTCCGTCAACGTTGCGGATGACGACTGTGTTGCTGCCGGCGACGAGAGGGGACTTAAGCGTGACGCTGCGCCATTCATTTTTGGCGGTGGTCTCGAGTTTGACGACGTGGGCGCGTCCGTTGACGGAAATCGCGATCTGCCCTTCGCGGTCGGTGTTGGTGTATCGCAGGGCGAGCGCGTACTGACCGGCCTTGTCGAGCTTGAGCACGTGGCGCAGCTCCCCGTCTCTGCTGGTGCCCATGTCCGCGAAACCGTTGCCGGCGTGACCTCGCACGTCCGGGTATCCGGCGTAAGGGAAGGTCTCGCACCGTGCGATGTTCCTGAAGTCCATGTCCTCGCACTCGATGATCACCCTGTCGCCGCCGCGCGGGGCGGCCTTGGGCGCGGGAAGAGGCACGGACGCTGCGCTCGCGCTCGCCGTTGCGCCCTTGCGGCGTTCCTTTCCCGAGCATGCGATGGCAACGTCCACTGGCCCGTTGTGCTTGACGCGCAGCATGAAGATCCCGCGGTTGGAGTCCCACTTCTCGGATGTCGTGGCAACGGACTCCGCCCGCTTTCGGATCTTCCACACGGGCTTCGCCTTCGCCCCGCGGATGGCTATGACATCCATGCGAGCGGCATCGGGTTCGTCGAGGTAGTTGTTGAGGTAGATCGAGAACCTGTCCTTGGATTCGCGGACGACGGCGTTCGAGAAGAGGCCGAGCTCGAGGTAGAGCTTTTCGCAGGTGTTGTACTCGAGGGGGATTTCGGCGCGGGCGGACTTCTTTTCGTTCAGATTCGAGTACGGCGTGTAGGCGAGTATCTGGTTCCCCATCCGCGTGACGCACAGGTCGCCCTTAGAGACTTCGGGGTACAGTGCGTCGAATTCCCTCACCTTCTCCTCGACGTTGCTCCACCTACCCTCGATGGAGGATTTCTTGAGGCGGAGCGGAATGCGCTTGGCGCATTGGGGTTCGAGCTCCATGACAACGGGTATGGCGGCGTAGCGGCCAGTGCGCTTGTAGCAAAGGTGGTTTTTGTCCATCCAGCCGTTCCCGGGGTTCATGGGGTCGGTCTGCTTGTAGAGTCCGTCGTAGAGCCATGGTGGCGCGGCATAGCGCGCCTCGTCGCTGCCGCTCTCGATGTCGTTTATTATGGCGACCTTTGTGCGCCCGAGGACTTCATCCCGCGACGGAATGCGAATGCCGCCTTCGCGGATGCGCGAAAACACGTCGAGCCAGATGTTGCGGAAGGCCGGAGTAATGGCCCAGTTGCGGCGAGTCCAGCCGTCCTCGTCGCGAGTGTTGGAGAGGGTCTTGAAGCATTCCACCCAGATGAGCTCGGGACCGTCCCAGACGGCGCCTCCGTTGACGAGCGTCTGCTCTAGGACGGGCGCGATGCCGAAGGCCACGGGATATTTGCGGTTCTTGTCCTCGCCGCAGATGTGGTCCATCGCACCTGTCCAGCCGCAGAAATCGTAGCGGACGCCGTAGTTCTGCGCCATGCCTGCAAGGAACGGCCCTATCGTCACGCTCTCGGTGTTGTGGAAGCAGGCGGATGTGGTGTACTTGTCGAGCCACAGGATGGCGTCGGGGAATTCGCGGCATGCCCTGGCGAGGTCTTCGTTGCGCTTGAGCATCCCTAGCGGGTTGAGCGAGTGGGCGTAGATTGTGCCGCAGTACGAAACGGTGAGGAAGCCGCCGTATTTATGGGACATTCGAACGAGCTTCGCGAAAAGCGCTATGCGCTCCACCGCCTTCGCGGACGTCGGGTGGTCGTCGTCGAAGCCCCAGAACTGCTCGGCGAAGTTCCACCCCAGGAAGTTCGGGTAGCGCCTGAAGAAGTACTCGTATGTCTCGAGGTCGCTGTCCTTGAGGTGCGCGTAGCCGCCGCTTGCGTGCTGGCACGTGAACCACATGCCGTTGTGTAGGCACACGCTCGCCCACGACTTGAACGTTGCCACGGCGTTCTGGGGCATCTTGTGGACGCGGCGATCAGGGTCGTACTGGCACGAGAGGGACAGGTTCATGCAAACCCAGGGCCTGATTTCCTCCGGAACTAGGTCGATGATTTTCTGCGGGTCGGCGCCATTCCACACGTCGATGTGGACAAGCCAGAGGGGGTGCTCGTTGTCTATGGGTCGCCTCGGCGGCGTTGCGCCATCTTTTGGCGCGGCCACCGAAGCGCCCAACAGCGCAAACGCGGCATAGAGTCCGCAGGCAATCCTCTTTGCATTTACCGGATTCATGCGAACAGTATACCATTTGCCGTGCTTCTCGGCATTCCCTAAACGGGGAGTGGAGCGGCTAGGACTGCGCCAGCAGCTTGTAGGCGCCGTTTGAGTTGTTGACGATGGACGCCCCTGCCGAACCCAGCTTCTTGCGCAGGCGGCAGATCGGATTGCGCAGGCGCGCCGGGTCGCCGATGTAGTCTCGCCCGTACAGCGCGTCGAACAGCGCGTCCGTCGTGACGTATTCGCCGCGCTTTTCGGCAAGGACGCGCAGGATCGCGCATTCGCTGCGCGTCAGGTCGGCGCGCGAGCCGTCTGGCATTTCTACGGACATGCCGTCCAAGTTCGCGACGACGTCGCCTATGCGCAGGCTGCGCGCGTCCGCCAGGCGCGACTTTGCCGCCGCGCCGCGCCGCATGGCCGCGCGGACTCGGGCTATGATTTCCTCGTTGGGGGACGACTTGCCGACATAGTCGTCGCCTCCGGCTCCGAGCGCGCGGACGAGGGAGACTTCGCCGGGCGCGGCGGTGAAGAACACTATCGGCGCGAGCGGATCGGACTTCCTGATCTCAGTGCAGACCGCGATGCCGTTTCTGTCCGGCATCATGACGTCAAGTAGCACCAGGTCGGGGCGCTTGTCGAAGAACTGCCTTAGGGCGTCCTCCCCTCCGCGCGCCACGCGCACGGCGTAGCCCTCCGCCTCGAACATCGCCCTGAAGCTTTCGCGGATGACCCTGTCGTCGTCCGCAATCAATATCTCTTCCAATTTTCGGAGCCTCCGTTGTCAGCGGTAGATTATGTTCGCGTAGGAGTCCCTTATGACCGTGCGCGGGTACCTGACGGACGCCTTGCCGAAGAGCATTGCGCAGAACGGTGTCTTCGGACGGATGCCCGCGCTGGACTCCAGGAGCTCTGGGACTTCGTTCTGCACCATGCGCAGGAAGCCGCACCAGCACGTCGAGATCCCGTGGGCGTTCGCAAGCATCTCGAACAGCGCGACCGCCGACGCGACGTCCTGCTCGGGCGTGGCCAGGGCGGGGTTCGTCTCGTCCGTCGAAACGATGAGGAGCCCTGAGGCGCCGCGGAAGAAGATGTCCTCGCAACCCTTGCGGAGCTTGATGGCCGGTATTGCGAGCCAGCGCGGCAGCAGCCTGGAGCCGTCTCGGTGGTGTTCGATCGTATGGAGGAAGGACTCCTTGAAACGTGCAAGCGACGCGCGGTCGGGATACACGGTGAAGGTGAGCCCGCGCGCGTTGCACCCCGTGGGCGCGTTGGCCAGCGCGCGCAGGACGCGGTCCAGCGACTCGCGGCTGACGTCTTCGTCCGTGAAGTGGCGTATAGACCTGCGCGAGCGCATCCAGTTTTCGGTTTCGATGGCCTTTGGCAGCGCAAGCGAGGCGGTTTCCGCCGCTTCTTCGGCGGCGTGTCCGTCGAACTTGACCGCCCCCGTGGGGCAGATTGCGAAACAGTGCTGGCAGCGCATGCACTTTGCGGCGTCGGACATGACGGGGCGTCCGTCGTCGCCCGTTTTGAGCACCTTGAAGGCGCAGTCGCTGACGCAGGTTCCGCAGCGGACGCATTTCGCCTCGTCGATTTGAAAGATGTTGTTCATGGCGTTATAGTATCATAATTCGTCGCAATCGGGCAAGCGGCGCGCTGTCGGTTCACCGCCAATTCTGCGCAAGGCTGCGAATTATGATATAATATAAGACTTACAAAGGAGCATTATGGAAGCAACCGAACAGCAGAGAAGGCATTCGGCCGCGCATTTGATGGCGCGCGCCGTGCAGAACGTTTTCGAGGACGTCCAGGTGGATATCGGGCCCGCGACGGACGAGGGCTTTTACTATGACTTCGACCTGCCCCACCGCCTTTCGCCGGAGGATTTTCCGAAGATCGAGGCTGAGATCGCCCGCCTGATAGCGCTTGACGAGCCGTTCGTCAAGAAGGTCGTCTCTCGCGCCGAGTGCGAGAAGATGCTCGCGGGCCAGAAGTACAAGCTCGAGCGCCTCGCCGACATCCCCGAGGGTGAAGACATTTCGACCTACACCGTAGGCGACTACGTCGAGATGTGCCGCGGTCCCCATGTCGAGCGTTCGTCCCAGATCGGCGTCGTGAAGCTCACCCGCGTCGCGGGCAGCTACTACCGCGGCGACGAGAAGAACAAGATGCTCCAGCGCATCTACGGCATCGTTGCGAAGGACCAGGCCGAGCTCGACGCCATAATCGCTCGCGAGGAGGAGGCGAAGCGCCGCGACCACCGCGTCCTCGGCAAGCAGCTCGAGCTCTTCACGATTACGGAGTCCGTCGGGCCCGGCCTCGCGCACTGGCTCCCGAAGGGCGCGCGCATCCGCGTCGCCATCGAGGAGTACTGGCGCAGGAAGCACTACGAGGCGGGCTACGAGATCGTCTACACGCCCCACGTCGGACGCTCCAACCTCTGGCAGACGTCTGGGCACCTCGGCTTCTACAAGGAGGGCATGTTCCCCTGCATGAAGGTGCAGGAGGGAAGCGGCAACGACGCGTACATCGAGGAGTACTACGTCAAGCCGATGAACTGTCCGTTCCACATCCAGGTCTACCAGTTCAAGAAGCGCTCCTACCGCGACCTGCCGATGCGCCTTGCCGAGCTCGGCACAGTCTATCGCTACGAGAAGGACGGCGTTCGCCACGGGCTTTTCCGCGTCCGCGGCTTCACGCAGGACGACGCGCACATCTTCTGCACGCCCGAGCAGATCGTCCAGGAAATCCGCGACACCGTCAACTTCGCGAAGTCCATGCTCGGACGCTTCGGCTTCCACGACATCCAGGCCTACCTCTCGACCAAGCCGGCGAAGGCCGTCGGCGAGGCGGAGCGCTGGGAGACTGCGACGCAGTCCCTGCGCGACGCGCTCGACGCCGAGGGGATGACGTATGAGGTCGACGAAGGCGGCGGCGCGTTCTACGGGCCCAAGATCGACATGAAGATCAAGGACGCCCTCGGCCGTCCGTGGCAGCTCGGAACGGTCCAGTTCGACTTCAACCTTCCAGAGCGCTTCGACCTCACCTACGTCGGCGACGACGGCAAGGAGCACCGCCCCTACATGGTGCACCGCGCGCTCCTCGGCTCGATCGAGCGCTTCTTCGGCATCCTCATCGAGCACTACGCCGGCGCGTTTCCGCTCTGGCTCGCGCCCGAGCAGGTCCGCGTTCTCCCCGTCAGCGACAAGGCGCTCGCCTACGCCAAGAAGGTGCAGGCGTCCCTCCGCGCGGCCGGCCTTCGCGTCGACGTCGATTCCTCCGCCGAAAAGCTCGGCGCCAAGATCCGCGAGGCGACGATGCAGAAGGTCCCCTACCAGGTCGTGGTCGGACCTCGCGACGAGGCCAACGGATCCATTTCGGTTCGCTCGCGCGCGGACGGAGACCTCGGCGCGATGACGGTCGATGCGTTCCTCGAGAGGATACGCCCCGAGCTTTCGACCGCCGACTGACGGACAAGCCGTGAAGATACATGGCGGAATAGAAGTCCGGCCCGGCGAAATATGGTCGGTCGGATGCGAAGACGCGAAGGCCCGCGCTAAGTGGTGCCTTCGCGTCGCTCTTGATGAGGAGCTGGAGGGCAAGTCGGCGATCCTTAGCTTCGCCCAGCATGCGGGACGCGCCGAGCGTACCGGATGGCCGCAGGCGCGCTACTACGGCGAGGGGGGCGAAACCGTCAGCGAGATGCTCTCGTACAACGCCGTCTACGACATCAACCCGTTCGCCGTCGGCGCGAAGCGCCCCGAGCCCAAGCGCGCCTTCGCCTCGCGCCTGGAGCGCATCGTCCGCCTCCTTGAGCTGCGCCCCCACCTCGACAAGCCGGTGATCGCGCTGTCCAACGGCGAGACGCGCCGCGCGCTTCTGGCGCGTGCGCTTGCAACGGGTCCGTCGCTGCTTGTCCTGGACGATCCTGCGGCGGGCATGGATCCGAAGCG
Organism: Lentisphaerota bacterium; assembly: GCA_015061665.1. GTDB lineage: Bacteria > Verrucomicrobiota > Kiritimatiellia > RFP12 > UBA1067 > UBA1067. Next base: position 3,204 of record SUWC01000077.1, on the reverse strand, counting down.
GCGCGAGAAGCTGAAGGACATAGTCAAGGCGCTCGCGAAGCGCGGCATCGCCGTCCTTATGGCCTGCCGCCACGACGACGAGCTGCCGGATGCGCTCGCTGGGCGCATCTGCTTCGCCGACGGCGAGTGGCGCGCCGAACGCGGGTGGAGACCGTCTGGCGTTACGTCCCCTGGTAAGAGGCGCAATCCCTCGGCGAAAGCGGAGCCGGTTTCAAATGAGAGGCCTGTCGTGGAGATACGGGACCTTTCGCTCGAATACGACGGGCGCATGCTTTTCGACCACTTCTCGTGGACTGTCCGCAAAGGCGAGCGCTGGGTCCTTCGCGGCGAGAACGGCAGCGGCAAGACGACGCTTTTCGCCCTCATAACCGGAGACAGCCCGTACGCATACGCGGCGGACGTTAGGGTCTTCGGCGTGCCGCGTGAGGTTGGGGTTCCGCTCGACGGGATTCGCCGCAGGATCGGCATGGCGAGCCCCGAAATGCAGGCCTATCTCGGGCTTTCGCCCGAGCGGCTGGTCGCGTCCGCCCTGAAGGGCCGTCCGGCGCTGCTGCTGCTCGACGAGCCGTTCATGAACATGGACGAACCGCAGATGAAGAGGGCGCGCGCGAAGATCGGCGCGTATCTGCGCGCGCACAGGGACGTCACCGCAATCATGGTCTGCCACCGCGAGGACGAGGCGCCGGAGGAGTTTGACCGGACAATGGAGCTTGGCAACTGATGCTAGATATGCAGAAAAAGACGACCGCATCCCAGATGAAACGGCCTGAGATACTTGCGCCTGCGGGCGATTTCACTTGCCTCCAGGCGGCGATAGACGCTGGGGCGGATGCCGTGTATTTCGGACTCGAGAACTTCAACATGCGTGCGCGAAGCGGAATCAACTTCAGCGTGGAGGACCTTCCCGAGATAGCGCGCCGCTGCACGGAAGGGCGCGAGGTGCCGGTGAAGCGCTACCTTACGCTCAACGCGATAATGTTCGAGGGCGAGACGGAGAAGGTGGAGCGGCTTGTCGCGTCCGCTAAGCCGTACGTAAACGCGTTCATAGTCTCCGACTGGGGCGTCATCGAGATCTGCCGCCGCTACGGCGCGGAGATACACGTCTCGACGCAGATGTCGACTTCCAATTCGACCGCTGTAAGGTTCCTCGCCTCGCAGGGCGCGACGCGCGTCGTGCTTGCGCGCGAATGCACTCTTGAGGAGGTCGCGGAAATCGTCCGCAAGGTCGATCCCGTCGAGATCGAGTGCTTTGTCCACGGCGCGCAGTGCGTCGCCGAGTCGGGGCGCTGCCTGATGAGCCACGACGCCTTCGGGAAGTCGGCCTGCCGCGGAGAGTGCCGCCAGCCGTGCAGGCGCAGGTTCAAGGTGCAGGCCGTGGACCTGTACGAGGACGACGAGGGGAATCCTGTCCATGAAAGCGACACTGCGTTCATCGTCGAGCCGCATACCGTCCTTTCCGCGAAGGACCTCTGCTCGATAGGCTTCGTGGACAGGCTGATGCAGGCCGGCATCGCGAGCTTCAAGATCGAGGGTCGGGCGAGGAACGCCGAATACGTCATGACGTGCGTGAAGTCGTACAGGAGGGCCGTCGACGCGGTCCTTTCGGGAACGTACACTCCGCAGCTCGTGGCGGAGCTGACGGTCGAGCTGGAGAAGGTCTTTCACCGCGAGTTCGCCAAGGGGATGTTCTACGGGCGTCCTGGCGTGGGGCAGCTCACGGACAGCGAGGATTCGCTCGGGACGCGCGTGAAGCGCCATGTCGGAATCGTGATGGACTACTTCGTCAAGGCGGGGATCGTCCAGGTGAAGATACAGGACCGCGAGATCAGGCCTGGCGACGAACTCCAGATACACGGGCAGACGACCGGCGTCAAGGAACTCGTCCTAGGCGAGATGCGCCGCGACGACGAGCGTCCCGAGGTGGCCGAGCGCGGCACATGGGTTACTTTCGCCGCGCCGCGCTGCCGTGTCGGAGACAAGGTGTTCCTGATGGAAAGGCGCTGACCCGGCAAGCTCTCGAAGTGCCCAACCACCCGCTGGGACGAGTTGATGGTAGTGAGGTGAAGTCAGCATTGACCGAATGTTGTGTCTCTATGAGGGTAATTGTATAGAAACGATCTGGCGCAAACAGGGCGAAAATGCTCGGTTTGTGCCTTAGTTTGCGCCATCCGTTGACTGAAACAGGTCGGAAATGGTATACAATCGCACTGTGAGCGCGTATGATACTATTTGGGCGAACGACCTGATAGCGTCAATCAACAAGGCGTAGTGAGGCTACAATGAGGATAATGGCGACATCCGATCTGCACGGCAACCTTGAGGGATTGGACCCCAAGGGTGCGGACGTCGTTGTGTTGGCGGGCGACATCGCGCCGCTCAAGGGGCGCGGGCCGTGGCACATAAACAACCAATCTTTACTCTGCGGCCATATCCATACAGGACGTAACCGCCGCGCAAGCGGGGCCGCAACCCATAGGGACGCGGCCAAGCCGAGCGAAGCGAGTGCCGAGCACGGAGGTGGGTGTAGACTTTGAGTCAACCCGTGTCTACAACGTCTCCCGCCTCGACGAACGGTACGAAATCGCCTACGAGCCGACATGGGTGGATATCTGATAGACCGCTATGATGCGGCTTTTGTGCGGTTGGCGAAGTCGAAGTTCAGGAGTCGCTTCCATCTCTCGGAAGCGGATCGGAAGTACATAGCGGAGAAGGGAATTGAGACTATCCGCTCCCATTGCGCGGACTTCATCCGAACGCGACTCGCGCCCGCGAACCCGCCGAACGATGGAAAGCAGACGCCGATGCGCGGGCATCCCGTGTTCAAGGCGCAGCACGCCTGCGCCTGCTGCTGTCGTAATTGCCTCGCCAATTGGTGGAAGGTGCCTCGCGGGACCCCGATCCCCGTAGAGCAGCAACGGGGAATCGTCGACTTTCTCATGGCGTGGATCGAGCGGGAGATGAAGGTGTGAAGAGCGATTTCAAATATCGCTGCTGCGGGGCTTGTTGTCATATCAATAGCCAACATTGACACAAACAGGGCGAAAACGCTTGGTTTGTGCCACTTGATATGTTGGGTGGGGTGCGATTTTAATTCGTTGAAAATCCGGGCCATATTACGCGGCGCTCCTGAGCCGTGCGATGATGGCGCAGACGCACGCGGCGTTGTGGTGACGCCAGTGCATCCCCGCCTGCTTGCACCTCCGC
>SUWC01000004.1 GCA_015061665.1 Lentisphaerota bacterium | reverse complement strand
AGCAAGGACGATCTGTTCGACAAGCTCAACCAAGCGGTTGACAGTATCGACCCATCGTTCCGTTTGAATAAAAACGCAGTCTTTGCCGCCATGAAATTCTCCGCCGAGTTCGTCTAACGGGAAAGGAAGTCAATGGAATACAAGGAACTTGTTGATTCGTTTGCCTCGTCGCTCGGTCTTGACGGGGCTCAGACTGAGGGCGGCGCATGCGCGTTCGAGATCGACGGCATGAAGGTGACCATCTTCCACGACGAGGCCGCCGGCACGGTGATGGTCTATGGAGAGATCGGCCTTCCGTCGTCCGAAGACAACCGCACCTTCGGTACTGCAATGCTCAAGGCGAACCACCTCTTCGGCGGCACGGGCGGCGCCACGCTCTGCCAGGACCCCGAGACGGGCGAATACGCGATCTTCCAGGCGTTTCCGCTCTCGGCGCTGAACGCGGATTCGCTTGCCGCCGAGGTGGCGCGCATCGTTGACAAGACCGAGCATTGGCGCGGCATCCTGAATACCTTCCAGGTCGCGGAGCGCGAAAGGGGTAAAACCGCCGCCGAGGAGGTCCTTCTCGATGCCATCCACGGGGGAAATGGCGGCTTCATGCGGGTCTGAAAATCTAATTCTTCGCGTTTTTCTAGCGGAGCCGCGCCATGGAACCGCTTTCAAACTGGGACGCGATGTTCGTGGCATGCGGCTTCGCCGCATGCCACACTGCCCCTCGCAAAGGGGTGCATAAAAGTCTCGGTACACCCGAACGCCGCTCTCCAGAACTCCGTCTGTTGCCTTCCAATCCCTTCTTATGGTAAAATGCATACTATCGTCGCCTGGCGCAGATGACGCCGGTAACCTTTCGGACTTTCGCGTGTAAACAAGTCAGCTAAACACTCAAACACATGGAATATAAAGAACTTATAGACGCATTCGCCGCGAAGTGCGGCTTGGAACAGCCGGACGCGAAAGACGGTGTTGAACTCTCCGAGGACGGCAAGACGGCCACCGTCACAGTCTCCATCGACAAAGACATCTCGACCAACGGCTCGAAATTCAACGAATACAAGATCGGCACGGCGAAAATCACGCAGAAAACCATGATCGACCTCACAAAGCCCATGCCTGAAGTCGTGGACGTCACGTTCTCGCAAGTCTTTTCGCCCGACAAAATCCGCCACAACCCGAATGTCGAAGCCGTCCTTTAGGTCTAAGATGCGCAGGATTGCCCTGATGTAACTTTTGCGAATCCGCGTGTGTACAAGGCGAACCCGAAAGGAGAAAAAGAAATGATAGACTACGACGGCATCATCGACGAACTCGGCGGCGCGGGCGGGGGTTACTTCCATCGACACGCTCGATGCGGGTGGCGCGAGCGTTTCAACCGCCTCTAGCCAATCTGCCAGGCAGGTGAAAACTTTGTCCGAGGCGCATCAAAAAGCTAGGGGCTTTGCGAAGCAATGTCGCAAAGCCCCAGAGACGCAACCACCTTTATTATTAGGGGTCGCATAACCGTCACGGACACTTTGTCTCGGCGGCGCTCTTCAGGCGGGCAATCGTCTTGTCCTTCCCGAGAAGCTGAAGCATCTCGAAGAGCCCGATGCCTTCGCCGCGTCCCGAAACGGCCACGCGGATCGGATGCACCCACGGACCCATCCCGTTGCCCTGCGAGAGCTCCTTGACGAGCGCCTCGAGAGCGGGGGCGGTCCAGTCCTCGACCTTGGAGAAGCGCTCCACGAGGTCAAGGAGGGTGTCCTTCACGCCAGGCTTGTTCAGGCGCTTCTCTACGGCCTTGGAGTCGAACTCGAAGTCGTCCGAGACGAAGCACTTCACCATCGAGGGGATGTCGTTCAGGAACTTCGTGCGGGGCTGGAGCTGCGAGGCTAGATACGACCACCAGGCATCGTCATGCGGAGGGACGGGAGACACGAGGCTTGAGACGCGCGACTTGACTTCGGAAACAAACTCCGCCGCGGGTATCTTCTTGATGTACTCGCCGTTCATCCACGCGAGCTTCTTGGGGTCGAACATCGCGGCGGTGACGTGCACCTTCTCGAGCTCGAAGAGCTTGATCATCTCCTCGCGCGTCAGCACTTCCCTGTCGTCTCCGGGGTTCCATCCGAGGAGGAGGAGGTAGTTGAACAGCGCCTCGGGCAGGTACCCCTGCTCGCGGTATTCGCCGACGAACGCCGCGCCGTCGCGCTTGGAGTAGGGCTTGCCCTGCTGGTTGACGATCATCGAGAGGTGCCCGTACTTCGGCACCTCCGCGCCGAGCGCCTTGAAGATGCAGATGTGCTTGAAAGTGTTCTCGACGTGGTCGTCTCCGCGGATGATGTGCGTGACGCGCTGGTCAATGTCATCGACGACGTTGGCGATGTGGAAGATCGGCGAGCCGTCGGAGCGGACGATGGCGAAGTCCTGGATGTCCTCCGCCTTCTTGGCCATGTGTCCCTTAACGATGTCGTCGAACTCAATGACGCCTTCCTTGGGCATGCGGAACATCGTGACGACGCCGGTCTTGCCGTCGCGGGACGTCTTCTCCACCTTGTAGGCGTGACCGCTCGCGAGAAGCTGGTCGACGACTTCGAGGTGGCGCTTGACGTTCTTCGTCTGGTAGAAGACCTCCTCGTCCCAGTCGAGGCCAAGCCACTTCATGCAGTCGAAAAGGACGGCGATGGCCTCGGGCGTGGAGCGCTCGAGGTCCGTATCCTCGACGCGCAGCAGGAACTTTCCGCCCGTGTGGCGGGCGAAGAGCCAGTTGTAGATTGCGGCGCGGATGTTGCCGATGTGAACCTTCCCCGTCGGCGACGGGGCGAATCTAACGCGAATGTTGTCTGACATGCTGCATATTATAGCATATTATTTGGTATAATATTGGCATGGCGGAAAAACTTGCAGTATACCCTGGCACCTTCGATCCCATGACGAAGGGTCATTTTGACCTCATAGAGCGGGCCTCGCGCATCTACGACAGGCTGATAGTGGCCGTTGCGGCCACGAGCAACAAGGCCGGCGCGATATTCTCCTACGAGGACCGCGTTGCCATGATACGGGAGGACGTCGCCAAGGCGGGCCTCGCCAACGTGGAGGTCAGGGTCCTCGACACCCTTCTTGTCGAGTTCTGCCGCCGCGAGGGCGCAAGGGTCGTCATACGCGGCGTGCGCGTCTACAGCGATTTCGAGTACGAGTTCCAGATGGCGCTCACCAACAGGCGCCTTGCGCCCGAAATCGAGACGCTGTTCATGATGCCGTCCGAAAACCTCGCCTACGTGACCGCCTCGACGGTTCGCGAAATCGCCCACTACGGCGGCGACACGGCTCCTTTCGTGACGGAGGCGGTGCAGAAGCGCATAGCGGAGCTCAGGCGCGACGGGGCTGGCAGATGACGCAGTGCGGACCGAGAGAAAAGGGCGGCGGACGGCGCGGCGGCGGACGTGGAAAGTCGCGCCTGCCGTTTGAGATACTCTTCGAGGACGACGACGTCATAGTCATCGACAAGCCCGACGGGCTCCTCACCACCCATACTCGCCTTCTCGGGCGCGCGGCGCGCGAGGCGCAGCGGACGGCCGAGAACCTGCTGAACATGTATGTCAGGAAGGGACAGCTCCGCAGCTCTAAGCGCGTGTGGCTTGTCCACCGCCTCGACCGCGACACGAGCGGCGTCATGATCTTCGCCAAGAGCCCCGACCTGGCCGATTCCCTGCGCGACAGGTGGAACGAGCTGACGGAGAAGACGTACCTCGCGCGCGTTGAAGGCGTGCTGGATTCTGAGAGCGGGGTGTTTGAGTCGTATCTGCGCGACGACCCGAAGACCATGAAGGTGTCGAGCGTCGCGAATCCGTCCCTCGGCAAGCTCGCGCGCACGGAGTGGCGGCTACTCTCGTCCGAGAGGGGGACTTCCCTCGTGGAGGTGAAGCTGAAGTCCGGACGCAAGAACCAGATACGCGTCCATTTTTCCGAGGCGGGGCATCCTGTCGTCGGCGATGTGAAGTACGGCGCGAGGCGCGCGGACAGGCTTCACCTCCACTCCCATCGCCTGAAGATTTCGCTCCCGCGCGGAGAAATGCAGTTCGAGTCCAATCCCCCAAAAGACCTCTGAGCAAGATGAAGAATTACCTGTTTCCTTTTGTTGCCGCGCTTGCGGCGTCCATGGCGTTTGCCGTGCCCCAGCTCAAGACGCAGTCAGAGACGGCCGCGGACGGCGAGGTGCGGATCAAGCCGCTTGCCGCCGCGCACGGCATTCCAGCGCCTACCCTTGAGGCTCATACATACGTGATCACGCGCAACGGCGAGTCGAAGAAGGTGAAGATGTACTCTTCGTACGACATCTGGCGCCTGCGCGCCTTCGCCGCGGAGTGGAAGGACAAGAAGGGCAACGCCATGCGCCTTGCGAAGGTCAAGTCGCTCGTGCCGTCCTTCGAGCGCGAGCACTGGTACCGCGAGGAGATTGACGCGGCGCTGGACAGGCTGGAGAAGGAGTTCGGCGGCTCGGACGAGGAGCTTGCGGAATGGAAGAAGGCGTGGGGCGGCGACGGCAGGGGCTCGTTCGTGACGCTCCGCGGCGGCGCGAGGTACTACATCGACTTCGAGTTTGCCGAGCCCGTCCCCGGTGCGGCGCGGGAGAAGATGATGAAGGCCGCGGTCGCCTCGCTATCGCCCGGGCCGGGGAAGATGAGCGCCACCAACAACTCCATGAAGTGGTGGAGCCAGGAGACGCCGCAGTACAAGTTCCTCACGGACCTCGACAAGGCCAAGGGAGGGAAGTTTATAAAGGACTCCATGCGGCTCATGGAGGCCATGCGAAAGAGCTATGAGTTCTACGTCCCGCCGACGAACAAGGTCGGACAGTGCACCGTTCGCGTCTTCAAGACTATGAGTGGCTACAAGGAGTACCTCCAGTCCACGAATACGGGAATGGAGTGGAGCTGCGGGCTCTGGGATCCGGGCCGAGAAGAGCTCCTTATATGCGCGGAGGACCGTGATCAGGCCCTAAACACGATGCGCCACGAGGCCTTCCACCAGTACCTCCACTATGCGACTGGCAACGGACACCACGCGCTGTGGTTCAACGAGGGGCATGCCTGCTTCTTCGAGAACGTGCAGTACAATCCCGCGAAGAACACGGTGAAGGTCGTAGACAAGGGGAACCGCGCGATGTGGGTCGACCGCAGGCCCGAGGCCGTCGCGCGCAGGCTGGGCCCAGTCGCCGCGATGTCGCGCGACGATTTCTATTCGGGCGACATAAACGACCACTACGTCGCCAGCTGGGCGCTTGTCTACTTCCTTGAGAAGGGATCGTACACGAACGAGGACTTCGCCCCCTACAGGAAGGTCGTCCCGAGGTACCTCGAGGCGATGGCCGGCGGAAGCGACAGCGCAACGGCGACCGCGATCGCCTTCAGGGAGATCTACGAGCTCAAGCGGGACATGGCGTCCGACTTCCTGAAGTTCTGGACGCGCCACCGCAAGCAGGCCGTCAACGCCAGATAGCGCGGCACACGTCGGCCATTTTTTGGTATAATATCTGTTCTTTCAGCAAAAAGAAAGGACAGAACCGATGATGAATTGTAAGAAGTTTCACGTGGCGAGCAAAGTAAAGGCCACGTTATTCACATCAGCGTTCATGGCTTCTAGCGCCTTGTTCGCTGCTTTGCCGGTCACCGTATCCTCCGAGGTCGGAACCGGGTTTTGGATGGAGAAGTTCTCCGCCGCCACGAACCTCGCGCAAAAGGCGTCCGCCCCGATGGTGCTTTTCTGGGCGAATGAAGGCTGCACGGAGTGCGGCAAGCTCGAGGAAGTCGTAAACACCGACGAGTTCAAGAACTGGCAGGCCGCCCACCCGGACTATATCTACTGCTATGTCCAGGGTAAGAGCAGCAAGGACGTCGCGCCTAACAAGGACTCCGGGGCGGTGACGTTCGCACGCACGGCCGCAGGCAAGTTTTCCGCGACCAAGGCGCTCAAGCAGTTCCCGTTCATCTGTCTCTACTGGCCCCAGGCGGACGGCTCGGTCAAGGCCACGGCCTTTGTCGGGCGCGACGGGACGATGTCCGTCAAGACCGCCGGGCTCAGCCTCGCGTCGCAGTTCGAGAAGAGCATCGAGAAGTACTTCGCCAACTACGAAGTGGCGTCCGTCGACTTCCGCTGCGGGGATTCCGCAGGGACCACAGGCCTGAAGAACCGCAACGACAGGCTTGAGGCGGAGCCTTCCACCGCCGTGGTCCGCGTCCCGCTTGTGCGCACTGGCGCAATCGCGGGCAAGACGGTCAGCTCGCTCGTCGTCGAGTGGCCAGGCTCCATCAAGCCGACGGAAACGAACATGTTCACGTGGGCGTCGCTTGAAACGAACAAGTTCGTGGATGTCGACGTGACGGTTCCAGGCGGCATCGACTATCCGGCAGAGGGCGAGCGCATCGAGCTCAAGCTTCTCGACGCGTCCAACGACGTCGTCGCCTCCAACGGAATCACGTTCGTCGCGCAGAAGGCGAACTCCAACACAAACCCCTACTGGATCGGCGAGCGCACAGCCGACACGCTCGGATTCTCGGAGTGGACCCACGACTACGACATCGTCCGCCAAAAGGTTGCCAACGGAGGCGCGGACTACACGCTCGCGGTTTTCTCCGGCACGCTGTGGTGCCCCTACTGCTACGGCATCGACGAGACATTCTTCGAGTCGGCGGAATTCAAGGGCTGGTGCGAGGCAAACCGCGTGCAGGTCGCGCTCTTCGACCAGGCGCAGACGGATGCCAACGGCGCTGGTTCGCAGCAGCTCTCCTATGTCAAGGGCGTTGACCACATCAAGAACACCGACGTCGTGACAGGCGCTTCCTACCTCTCGCGCCACGGGCTCGCCGACTCTGATCCCGATGTCGTCGCCGTGCGCGCTCGGACGCGCGAGTACTCCACGAAGAAGTGGCTTGCGCCAGAGGCGACGGGCGTTCGCCTCGGCAATCCGACGGTCCTTCTCATCGACGCGAACAACAATGTCGTCGGACGCTTCAACAGCTGGCGCGACCGCAACAACATCTACGGCGACGCCACGTTCGGCAACAAGTACTACGAGCCGACCGAGAACATCGGACGCCTCAACGACCTTCTTATGCTTGCGAACCGCGGAAGCGAGGCGCAGGACTATGCGTCCACGACCACCAACGAGCTCGAGATCGGCGGCACGGCCGTCTCCACGCTCCAGTGCAACGACGCAAAGGACCACTATCTCCTCAAGTACCCGTCGCGAGGCAAGGTCCGCTTCGAGGTCCTTGACAAGACGGTCGAACGGCAGGTCAACCTCTCCCTCGTGCGCGACGGCGTGGAAATCGCCACTTCGACGTCAGGCGAGCTCGAGGCAGAGCTGACGCGCATCGACGTTGCAGCGAAGAGGCTCGTCCTCCGCGTGACGTCTCCCGAGGTCTCCAGCGCAGTCACGCGCTTCGAGGGCGTCAGCACGGTCTTCGACGCGACCATAACGAACTCCTTCGAGGCCGTCACGTCCGACGAAGGCTATGTCTACGCGGACTTCTCGACGAAGACGCCGCTTTCGTCCTATGTCGTCGCCAAGGGACAGAAGGTAACCGTCGCCATTACGAAGGGCAAGCTCCCCAAGGGGCTCTCGCTCGCATGGGACGCCGCGACGTCGTCCGTCGTGGTAAAGGGCACCACGGCCGTGACTGGCACGTTCAGCTTCACGTACAAGGTGACTGTGAAGAACTCGACAGGCAAGAAGGTCGTCTCGACCGAGAGCACCAAGGCAACGCTTATCGTCGCCTCTCCGAGCACGGTAAATCCGTTCTACGCCTCTGCGTTCACGACGTCCGTGCCGCTCTACAAGACGGACGATTGGGGTGTGACGACGCTTTCCTCCGCGATTCAGGTCGCGCAGACGACGAAGAAGGCCGTCACGGCAAAGCGCTTCAACGGCGGCACGACGTCGTTCTCCGGCAAGTGGACGAAGTTCGATCCCGAGAGTGGGCTGCTTACGTCCTCCATCAAGACGGGGAGCACGACGCTCAAGGTGACGCTCACGCTTGACGGAATTCTCACCGCGTCCATTGGAAGCACCTCGGGCAAGTCGTCCGTCGCATCCGGCTACGCGCGCTTCTCCGGCTCGTACACGGTCTCGATGCCCGTCGAGGAGACGACGGCATGGTACTACACCTTCGGCGCAGGATATCTTTCGCTCAAGACTAGCACGATGAACGCCAGCAAGGGGCTCGTGACATACGCCGGCGCACTCCCGAACGGCATCGCCGTAAGCGGCTCGGCCTATCTTGGCGTGGATCCCGACGATCCCGACTACGCGATACTCCCCGTCTACACGCGCTCGTCCTGCAAGCTTTCCAACGGTTCGAAGAAGTATGCGGCGAAGGACGACCTTGCGGCGGTACTTCGCATACAGGCGAACGGCGAGTCGCTTTACGACAACAGCGAGACGGTCCGCGTGGTGCTTGCGCCCAAAGGCGTCAGCTCGCTGTGGAAGCGCACGACGAGCGCGGCGGACAACGCCCTTGAGGCGACGATGAACGTCTACGGCGGCTTCTATGCGCCTGGCAACGAGATTCCCGACTGGCTCTCGCTTTTCGGCCTCGGCACCGAGGATGACCTTGTCGCCACGGTTGACGGCGAGGAGGTTCAGGCGACCTGGAAGTTCAGCGAGGCCACAGGCGTCATCACCGGCAAGGCCAAGACGACGATCGACCGTCGCACGGTCATTGCCTCCTTCAAGGGAGTCGTCACCCCCGGCTGGCTCGACTGCGGGTGCGGGGACGACGATCAGACAGTCCGTCCGTTCGCCACCGGAACGTTCTTCTATTCGAGTCGCGTGAACGGTTTTTCCACTCCGGCATCGCTAGAGTTCAATCTAGTCGCTCCCTGATCGGGCGGCGTCAAAAGGGGTGGGGACCATGGATTGCCGCGTAATGGGGATTGTCAACGTAACCCCCGACTCGTTTTCGGACGGAGGTAAGTACTTCCGTCCGGACGAGGCGGTAAGGCGCGCAAGGAACCTTGCCGCCGAAGGCGCAGAAATCATCGATCTGGGCGGTGAATCCACGCGCCCAGGGGCTGTCCCCGTCGGATGGGAGGAGGAGTGGTCGCGTATAGAGCCCGTCATAAGGGGCCTGGCGTCGTTTGCCCGAGGGCGCTTTGCGCTCTCCGTCGACACATACCATCCCGAGACGGCGGAGCGCGCAGTTGAGGCCGGTGCAAATATCGTCAACTGCGTCTACGCGGCACCGGTGGCCGAAATGTTGCCGATTTGCGCAAGGAGGAACGCCGAACTCGTGATCCCGTTCAGGATCCCAGGGTCTGTCCCCGCTGAAAGCGGCGATGCGCTGACGGAGATTCCGAAGACGGACGTTCCGCTCTACCTCGATCCTATGATCGGTTTCGGGACGACGAGGGAGGATGACCTGTCGCTGCTGGGGTCTGTCCCCACGATGTCTAAGTTGGGGCGCGTCCTGATAGGAGCAAGCCGCAAGCGGATAGTGAAGAAGCTTACAGGGGAGAAGGTCGCCGGCAAAAACGTCGGCGGCAGCGTTGGCGTTGCCATCTGGGCCGCAGTGCACGGCGCGTCGGTTGTCCGCGTCCACGACGTGGGCGAGACAATTCAGGCATTGAAGGTCTATGCCGCGTGCGACGAGGCCGTGTCCGCGAACTGTCATTTGGGTTGATTTGCCGCATATTAATTATTATGAACATGACTACGAAAAGAAACATCGTTATACTTGCAGTGCTGCTTGTCGTTGCGGCTTCTGGCACCGCTTTCTGGCTTTCGTACGGAAGGGGCGGCGAGCCCGACAAGAAGACCCTTTCGGTCAAAGTGAAGAAGGGCCAGGCGCAGAGCGGCAAGAAAGGGGTGCGAGCTGCGAAGATCAAGAGCTTCAGCAGCTCGGAAAAGAGGCCCGACATCCGGCTGACGGACGACGAATACGATTCGCTTACTCCCGAGATGAAGAAGCTGATCGACGACCTTCAGGACGCTCTGGACGCGGAGGACGCCAAGAAGGTGTCGAAGCTCGCCGAGCAGATACTCGTCACACAGAGGAAGAACGGACCCGACTCCGTGCCGCCCTACGTCCGTTCCAAGGCCGTCGAGGCGATCGGGTGGTTCCTGCCCGAGTCGCTTGCGGACCTCGTTGCGTTCATGGCGGATTCGGATCCTGAGGTTCTTGAGGACGTCATGGACAAGTTCTCGGAGGCGATTGACGACCCCGATCTGGGCGATAGGGAGCTTGCGGCCATCCTCACATCGGTTGCGAAGGCGCTGACAGACGAAGATGCCGTCGAGTCGCTGTTCCTTGCGATTGAGTCCGACATGCGCAACAGCATAGCCGTCGACACGTATCTCAAGGTGTGGGAGTCGGGGTCCGAAGAGGTCAAGTCGAGGATCGTCGAGTCGATCGCCGACTTTACGGGCGAAGAGGACATCACGACGCCCGAGGCCCTTAAGAAGTGGCTTGCGGAAAACCCCGACGACGAGGACGACGAATCGTTCTACGCCGGCGGGGATGGAGATGACGACGACGAATAGGCGTCGTATTTAGTGCGAAAACTTGAAGTCGATCGGGGGGTGTGCCTTGCGCCACTCCTCGATGTCTTTTCCAAGGACTTCAATTGCCTTGTCGAGCTGGGCGTCTATTCCCTTGACCAGGTCGCCAGGCAGGTCGTCCACCTCGAAGTCCGGCTTCGCCCCGTGGTGCTCCATGTCTGTTCCGTCCAGGACGAACCAGCCGTAGCGCGCGTCGCGGAACGAACCGAGGTCCAGGAGGGGCGCGTCGTATGTCGCGATGACGCCTCCGCCGGTTTCGCGTCCGACGAGCTTGCCGCGCTTGAGCGTCTTGATCGCGTGGGAGAATATCTCGCCGTTCGAGCCGGTGTTCTCGTTGCAGAGGACGACTATGGGCTTCGACCAGACGGGGCGTCCCCAGTAGCCGAAGAGGTATCCGGCGCCGCAGGTGCGCGTCACTGCGCGCGAGTGGTCCGCGCCCATCAGGATCTGGAGCATCTGGTCGGCGGTGAACCCTCCGTAGTTGTTGCGCACGTCGATGACGAGCCCGTCGCGCCCGTATCCCTCTGAGAACACCTCGTGCTGGAAGCGCCAGAGCGACTCCCAGTTCATCGCGTCGATGTTCAGGTATCCGAAAGCGCCGTTGCTGCGCTCGTGGACGTATCTGCGCTTCGACTTCAGCTCCTCCTGCCCGATCTTCTCGCGCGCGTCGCCGAACGTCGTCGACTGGATGACCGTCGTCTCCACGTTTCCTCCCGTGCGGCGGAAAGTGACGCGCACCTTGCGTCCGGACGGGCCGTTGAGCACGCTTGTGGGGTCGATGTTCCCGCCCACGCTCGTGCCGTCTATGGCGATCACGACGTCACCGGGCGAGATGCCGATTCCCGCGCGGTCTGCGGGGCCGCCGGGGATGATGTCCTTGACGATCCAGCCGTCGGGCGCATTGGGGCTTTCGAACCGAAGCCCAAGGTGGGCCGTCGTGTCGTTCCATCCAGCGCTGGGCGAGCGGCGCACCCATTCCTTGTTGGAATTGTTGTCCGCATAGAATCCGAGGTGCGAGGAATCGAGCTCTCCCAGCACCATGTTCATGACGCGGAGGAAGACCGAGTAGCTCGTCGCGTGGCGCGCTGGCTTGAGGTAGCGCTCTCCGACCATGGGCCAGTCGACGCCGTGCGTATTGGGGTCGTAGTACATGTCGCGGATGTGCGCCCATGCGCTGCGGAAGGCTAGTTCCTGGTAGTCCTCGTAGTTCGTGTTCTGGTACACGTTGAAGTTGAGGATGCGCGGCCCGATGGCGGGGTGGCGGTTGACGAGCCAGAGGACCTTGTCGTCCTTCTGGACCCATCCGCGCGGCACTCCCGCGCAGTCGTAGAGCTTGTTGCCCGTTAGCCTGTCCGGTATGTGCACGGTGTCGGTCCTGTTGTCGGTCACCGCGTATGCGATGGTGCGCGAATCCCATGCGATGAACGGCAGCGAGGCGTTCACCTTGACGGTGCGCACGCGCTCGGCGAGGTCCGTGAAGTCGATTCCCTTCTTCTCGCCCGAGGCGAGCTTCTCGCCCGGCAGCTCGATGGCGGAGTACCTTCCGGGGACGACCGCGCTGTCGCGGATCTGCTTGCGCGACTTGTCGAGCTCCAGGACGTACGTCTCGACGTCCTCTATCGACTTGTCGAGGTAGACGTAGCGAAGGTACTTGCCGCTGCCGATCTCGGGCATTTCGGACACGAAGGCGATGATGTTGCCGTCCTGGCTCCACGCGGGCTCGCCGTCGTACTTGAAGTTGCGCGACAGGTTGTAGGGCGGCGCCGAGTTGTCCGTGGAGATGATCCACACGTCGCAGTTGGCGAACTCGTCCGAAAGCTGCGCGGCGACCCATTTTCCGTCGGGGCTCCATGCGTAAGAGCCACCGGCGGTTGCGTTCGGCCCATTGCCGACGACGACTCCGTTCGTCGTCGCGAACGTGAAGATTCCGCTCGGGTCCTGCCATGCGATCAGCGAGCCGTCGGGGCTTGTGCTGAGCCCTTGCTTCTGGGAGCCGCCGTCGACGACGGTCGTCTTGGTGAAGGACGAGTTTTCCCACCACGGCAGCATCGGGTCGCTCGGCTCCGCCTTGATGACGTAGGACATGTCGCCGCGGTCGCTCAGGTAGTAGAGCGACTTCCCGTCGACGGAGAACGCGCACTCGCGCTCATGCGTCCGCGTCTCGCCGTGGACGAGCGTGGGCTCGCAGATTACGGTGTCCATGACGAACAGGTCGCCTCCGGTGGTGAACGCGATCTGCGTTCCGTTGTCGCAGAAGGAGACGTCGCCCGAGGAGTCGTTGTTCCAGCATTCCTCATACCTGCGGCGCTTCGACTTTCCGCGCTCCACGTAGCCCTGCTCGGGCTTGAGGAGTATCTTCTGCGGCTTCGAGCCGCGCTTCAGGGGCTCCTCGAGCCGCCAGAAGTCGAAGTCCTGCCTGAAGACCAGTGTCTTTCCGTCGGCGCTGAGCGACGGCTGGAACACGTGCGCGTCCGTGAAGAAGGTAAGCTGGTGCTCCTTCCCCGTCGCAAGGTCGTGGTACCAGACGTTTCTCGCCCCTCCGACGGCGTCGAGGTAGTAGAACCCGGCGCCGTCCGGCGTCCACAGCGGATTGCGGCAGTCGGTCTCATGGGTCACCATAGGGGTGAACTCGCCAGTCGCCAGGGTGTACATCCAGATCTGCCCGGCCGCGGGGCCGGTCGAGTGGGGGCGCCGCCTGTAGAGCTCGTCGCCGCGCCTCGTGAAGAGCATCCGGGTTCCGTCGGGGCTCATGGCGGGGTCGGTCGCCGCCAGGTTGAAGGGCATCGTCTCCGCGCAGCGCCTGTTCGTCTGCACCATCACGATGCGCTCGCACGTCTTAGGGCCGGACGAGTCGCGGAAGGCCTGGCAGAGCAGCCGCTTGCCGTCGGGCGTCCACGAGCGCGGATAAGTGGTCTCGGAGTGGAACGTCACCTGGCGGACCGAGTCGTTGAGGATGTCGAACTCGAACACCTTCATCCCGCCGTCGCGGTCGCTCGCGAACGCGATCTTCGTTCCGTCGGGGCTGATGACGGGCCAGGAGTCGGAGGACGAGCTTGCGCCGAGCCTCTTGGCGTAGCCGCCCTTCGTGTCGGCGTACCAGAGGTGGTCGTTCCACTCGAAGACGAACTGCGAGCCGTCCCTGTTGACGCTTGGGTTCGAACCTAGGTAGATTCGGGACCAGTCGTCCTCCTTGACGTTCGCCTGGGCGAACGCAGCGGTGAAGGCATGCGCGAAGATGGCTGCGCAGACGAGTCTGCACGCCGCCGAAGATATGTTGACCGTGGGCTTCATGTCCCTATTATAGCAAAAAAGGGGTGGGATGGCTATTGGGGGCCGAAAATGAGCCGGAAAAATGGCGCGGAGGCTGCGCCCTTGTCCCGCAGGCGACAATAATGATATAATATCAATTCATCAATGGAGCATACTGCATGAATGACATCATCATGGTGATCGTGACGGTCCTTGGCGGCCTGGGGATATTCCTCCTCGGCATGAAGAACCTTTCCGAAGGACTTCAGGCGGTCGCCGGACATGGGCTGAGGAGCTTTATGTCCTTCGCGACCACACGGCGCGCGGCCGGCGTCGGAACGGGCATCGTCTCAACGATTCTGGTCCAGTCCTCCTCGGTCATAACGGTCATGCTCGTCAGCTTCGTCTCCTCGGGCTTCATGACGCTGCAGCAGGCCTTCAACGTCATCATCGGCGCGAACATCGGCACGACGGCGACTGTCTGGATCGTGGCGTTTGCGCCCGATCCGCAGATTCTCGGCCTCATCGGTCTCGGCTTCGGCGGGCTCCTCTACTTCTTCACGCGCAAGGAGCGTCCCCACAACCTCGGCTTCGCGATGCTGGGCCTCGGTCTTGTCTTCCTCGGGATGTACTTCATGTCCAAGGGCGTGATGCCCATAAGGCAGAACCCCTCCATGCAGCAGGCGTTCGCCCGCATGTCCGCGTCCTCGTTCGGCGGCTTCGCGCTCGTTGCGCTCGTTGCGGCCATATTCACCGCAGCGATACAGAGTTCCGCCGCGTCCATCGCCATCGGCATGACGCTCGCCTCCCAGCAGCTCATCACGTACGAGATGGCTATAGCGGTCCTTTTCGGCGCGAACGTCGGCACTACCATGACCGCGTGGCTCGCCGCCATCGGCTCCACGGCCGCCGCGAAGCGCACCGCGCTTTCCCATACCCTCTCCAACCTCATCGGCTCGGTGCTGTTCCTCCCTATCGGGCTCTACGTCCTCGTCCCGCTCGGGCAGGTGCTCTTCCCCGGCTGGAACGCGGTTACCGAGACGGCGAAGGGGCCCATGCTGCTCGGCGTCATGGCGCCGATCGCGGTGACGGACACCATATTCTCCGTCCTGCGCGGACTCCTCTTCATCCCGCTCGCGAAGCCGTTCGTGGCCCTCGTCGAGAAGCTCATCCCGCAGCCCGAGGACGAGAAGCCCCACCTGTCGGTCCTGAAGTCCGGCACCATCTCGCCGATCGTCGCGTGCGACCTTGCGCTCATCGAGGTGCAGTTCATGCGCGACTCCAACATAGACCTCTTCGCGTGCCTGCGCAAGGTATTGACAGGCGAGGCGGACGAAGACACCGAGCGCCACATCATCCACCGAGAGGACGTCCTCGACAACGTCCAGCGCGAGGTGACGGAGTACCTGGGCTCCGTCATGAAGAAGCGCCTGCCGGAGTCCGTCGCCAACCGCTCGCGCAGGCTTCTGCGAATCACGGACGAGCTGGAGTCGGCGTCCGACGAGGCCGCGCAGGTCATCAAGGTCGTAAGGCGCCTGCGCCGCGAGGGCCAGACGATGTCGGAAGCCTCCAAAACCCTTATTCTCAAGCTCCACGACGGCATAGAGGCCTTCGTCAACAAGGTCTCGCCGTGGATCCGCTCCCCGCGCCCCGTGATCGACATTTCGGCGCTGCGCGTCGAGTCCCACGAGCTGCACGACTTCTCGCGCGAATGCCGCAGGACGCAGCTGGGCAGGATAGGCCCGGACGACTCGGGCTCGCCTCTGCGGGTTCTCGGCGAGCTGGACATCATCAACGCCTACGCCAGGGTGCGCGCCTACTACCTCAACATAGCGGAGACCCTTGCGGGCATCAAGTGACGACCCCCGGTCCGTCACTTTTTTCCCATTTTCCCCTCCGTTTATGATAAAATAGTTTATTCGAATTTTCAATTCAAGGAGAAAACTACACATGAAGACCGAAAGCAAGGGCATGGAGAAGTGCCAGGTTGAGCTTACCGTCACTCTTGACGCCGAGGAAGCCCAGAAGATAATAAAGGATGTAGAAAAGGCCTTTGTCCGCGAGGTCCAGATCCCTGGCTTCCGCCGTGGCAAGGTGCCTTTGGCGCTCGTCCGCAAGGAGTTCGCCGACGGAATCGAGAACGAGGTCAAGCGCACCGTCTTCCAGCGCAACATCGCCGAGGCCGTCAAGGCGGAGAAGATCGAAGAGGTCGCGATCGCCGACGTGCGCGACATCACCTGCACGTCCGAGGGCGGCGGCTTCACGGCAGTCATCGAGGTCAAGCCGACGTTCGACCTCCCCAAGTACAAGGGGCTCAAGATTGCGTCCAACGACGTCAAGGTGACGGACGAGATGCTCAACGAGCGCATCGAGGCGATCCGCGCGGCGTACGCCAAGTTCGAGGACGCCAAGGAGGGCGAGGCCGCTTCCGACGGCGATTTCGTCCAGATCGACTACTCCGGCACGATCGACGGCAAGTCCATCCTCGAGATTGCGCCTGACGCCAAGATCGTCGCGCAGGGCACGGGATTCTGGTTCCAGATGGAGGAGGGCCGCTTCCTCCCCGAGATCATCGACGCCGTCAAGGGCATGAAGATCGGTGAGACGAAGGAGGGCGTGAACGCCAAGTTCCACCCCGAGGCCGCCCCGGAGCCCCTCAAGGGCAAGGAAGCGGTCTACACCGTGACGCTCAAGGGCCTGCGCCGCCGCATTCTCCCGACCGACGCCGAGCTCATCGAGAGGGCGAAGGTCGAGTCGATGGACAAGATGCGCGAGACGACGCGCGAGGCCATGCAGAAGCGCGCAGACGAGGACGAGAAGACCCGCCGCGAGAACGAGGCGGTCGAGCAGATCCTCAAGGGCGCCGACTTCGCGGTCCCCGGCTCGCAGGTCTCCCGCACGGCGGACGGCATCCTCCAGCAGCTCGCCGAGCGCGCGCAGTATTCTGGCCTCAACGCCGAGTATTTCGAGAAGAACCGCGAGAAGATCTACGCCGACGCCCAGGAGAACGCCGCGCGCCAGGTCCGCCTCTGGTACATCATCGACGCCATTGCGAAGGCAGAGGGCATCGCCGAGGACGACAAGGACAAGGGCCGCAAGGTAATCGACCTGATCATCGCCTCCAGCGAGAAGTAATCGGCAACTACAGGAAATGGAGCAAAGCGCCATGGCAAGCAGCTATCTTATTCCCTACGTCGTAGAGCAGACCGGCAAGGGCGAAAGGTCTTACGACATCTACTCGCGCCTTCTGCTGGACCGAATCGTGTTCATCTCCGGTGAAGTCAACGACGAGATGGCAAACGCCGTCGTGGCGCAGCTGCTTTTCCTCCAGTCGCAGGACCCGAAGAAGCAGATCGACGTCTACATCAACTCGCCTGGCGGGTCCGTCACGGCGGGCCTGGCGATCTACGACACGATGCAGTTCATCAAGTGCCCCGTCGCGACCTACTGCATCGGGCAGGCCGCCTCCATGGGCGCCGTTCTGCTTACGGCCGGCCGCGCGGGGCTGCGCCACTCGCTCCCAAACGCCCGCATAATGATCCACCAGCCGTGGGGCGGCGCCGAGGGCAAGGCGAGCGACATCGAGATCACGGCCCGCGAAATCCTCCGCCTCAAGGCAAAGCTCAACGAGATACTCGCAAAGCACTCCGGCAGGAGCCTCGACGAGGTCGTTCGCGATACCGACCGCGACCACTTCATGTCCGCGGCGGAGGCGAAGGACTGGGGACTAATCGACAAGGTCATTGAAGCGTAATGAGAAAAGAATCCGACCTGACATGTTCGTTCTGCGGACGCTCCTCGCGCGAGGTCCCCGTCCTTCCAGGCGTTGACGGCAACATCTGCGTCGACTGCGTGCAGCAGGCGAACGAGATGATCAAGAAGGCCGAGAAGAAGGCGTCCCCCGCCGTCCCCAAGCTCCCTCCTACGCCCACTCCGCGCGAGATCAAGGCTTTCCTCGACAAGTACGTGATAGGGCACGACGAGACCAAGAAGGTCCTTTCCGTCGCAGTCCACAACCATTACCGTCGCCTTGAGGCGGCTGAGAAGTCCGCAGGCGCCAAGGGGCGCAAGGCGTCCGACGGCGGAAAGTTCGACGACGTCGAGATCGAGAAGTCCAACATCCTGCTCATCGGCCCCACGGGAACGGGCAAGACGCTTCTCGCGAAGACCTTGGCGAAGATGCTTGGCGTTCCGTTCGCAATCGGCGACGCCACGGTGCTCACGCAGGCCGGCTACGTCGGCGAAGACGTGGAGAACCTGGTCCGCTACCTCCTCCAGAACGCTGACGGCAACGTCGAGCTCGCAAAGCGCGGCATCATCTACGTCGACGAAATCGACAAGATCGCGTCGAAGACGGACAACGTTTCCATCACCCGCGACGTTTCCGGCGAAGGCGTCCAGCAGGCCCTCCTGAAGATCGTCGAGGGCACGACGTGCCGCATCCCCCCGAAGGGCGGTCGCAAGCACCCCGACCAGGAGTACATCGAGGTCGACACGTCCAATATCCTTTTCATCTGCGGCGGCGCGTTCGTCGGGCTGGACAAGATCGTGGCCTCTCGCGCCGACAAGCGCACCATCGGCTTCCGCAACGAGGACGCGGAAAAGGGCGGAGCCAAGTCCAGTGACGGCGAGTCCAAGTCCTCTGCCCCGCTCGACGTGCGTCCCGAGGACCTCGTCAAGTTCGGCCTGATCCCCGAGTTCACGGGACGACTCCCCGTCATCACGACGATGCAGGAGCTTTCCGAGGACGACCTTGTGCGCGTTCTGACAGAGCCCAGGAACTCGATCGTGCGCCAGTACCAGAAGCTCCTTTCGATGGACGGCGTCGAGCTGTCGTTCGAGAAGGACGCCCTGCGCGAACTCGCGAAGGCTGCTCTTCGCCGCAAGACGGGCGCGCGCGGACTCCGCGCCGAGATGGAGCGTCTGATGATGGACGTCATGTTCGACGCGCCGGGCAACTCGGAGATGAAGAAGGTCGTCGTGACCAGGGAAACCATCAAGGAGCGCCTTGAAAAGGGTGTTTGAAATGGAAATCGAGATTCTTAAGTCCAAGCTCCACCGCATCAGGGTCACCGAAGCCTGCCTTGACTACGAAGGCTCGCTTTCGCTCGACCCCGACGACATGGAGGCAGTTGGCATCCTTCCGTTCGAGAAGATCCTCTGCGCTGACGTCGAGAACGGCAACCGCTTCGAGACCTACGCGATCGAAGGACGCCGCGGAAGCCACGTCTGCTGCCTCAACGGCGCTGCGGCCCACAAGGGCAAGGTCGGCGACAGGCTCATCGTCATGGCGTTCGCAAGGATGTCCCCCGAAGAGGCGAAAGGCTTCGCGCCGAAGGTCAAGCACTTCTGATGCTCTGGCTTCTGGCAGTCGGCGAGGTTTTTCTGTTCGCGCTCTCGGCGTTCTTCTCAGGCGCCGAGACTCTTCTTTTTTCGCTCACCGACGCGCAGCGCGCGCGCATCCGATCGCGCAGCGCCCGCGCCGACCGCAGGATATCGCGGTGCATCGGCGATTCCGCGATGCTCCTTTCGACGCTTCTCGTCGGCAACACGCTCGTCAACTTCGCGATCGCGACTCTCGGCTACAAGCTGTTCGACCGCGCCTTTCCGACGTGGGGCGGCGTCGCGGCGGTTCCGGTCATAACTGCGCTGCTGCTCGTCTTCGGCGAGATAACCCCGAAGCAGATCGCGCTTCGCAACGCGGAGCGCCTCGCCCCGCCGTGCGCGGCATTGCTCCTCTTCTGGCGCGCGCTCCTCACCCCGTTCAACCTGGCTTTCCGATTCTCCTCCCGCGCATTCGCGCCCGCCCTTGAGCGCGAACGCCGCGCGCTTTCCGACGCGGAGCTCGTCTCGGTCCTGGAGTCCGCCGCGGAGAGCGGCGATTTTGCCGCGGCCGACGCGGAGATGATCGAGGGCGTGCTGCGCCTATCGGAACTTCACGCAAACGACGAGATGACGCCGCGCGTGGACATGGAGGGTCTCGACTGCGACTATCCTGACTCCGTCCGCTCCGCGACGCTCGCAAAGGCGCGCCACCGCTACCTTCCCGTCTTCAGGCGTTCGCCCGACGCCATCGAGGGAATAATCGACCGCGACACCGGGCATATCGAGGATGCGCTTTTCGTGCCAGAGCAGGTCACCCTCGACGACCTCGCGATAACATTCAGGAAGTCCGGCAAGCCCATGGCGATCGTGCTCGACGAATACGGCGGCACCGCAGGCATCATAACGCCCAACGACATCATGGAGCTCGTCGTCGGGCCGAGCGTGTTCGGCGACCGCAGGGACGAGCCGGTCATAGCGAGGATCGCGCCTCGCACCTGGAAGATCGACGCGCGCGCGTCCCTGGACGAGATCAACCGCGAGCTCGGAATCGAGCTCGAAGCGGAGGATGCCGACCGCCTTGCCGGCTGGATCGCCTCGCACGCCGAGCGCATTCCGCATGTCGGACAGGAGATCGAGGCGGACGGATGCCGCGCGACTATCCTCAAGCGCCGACGCAGGAGGGTGACGCTCGTGAAGCTCGAAGTCCTCAAGTATCCCGAGACGGATACCGACGACGAGCTGATTGCCGAGACCGACGAGGCGGTTGAGAAGACGGAGGAGGAGAACAGATGATGGTCTCAATCCTTCTCGCGCTTGCCATGCTTGCCTCGCTCGCCCTCGCCGCGCTCTGCGCGGGGATGGAGACAGGCTTCCTCTCGCTCAACCGCGGACGCGTCGTGCACCTCGCGCGCGAGGGAAGCAAGGCCGCAGGCGCGATTGCGTCAGCGCTCTCGGACATGACGCGGACGATCGCCACGCTCCTCATCGGCAACAACGTCGGAACGGTTGTCTTTTCCAGCGCATCCGCTGCGCTTTGCGCGAGGATACTGGCCGATTCCTCGTCCGCGCAGGCCGTGTGG
Source organism: Lentisphaerota bacterium (assembly GCA_015061665.1). Classification (GTDB taxonomy): domain Bacteria; phylum Verrucomicrobiota; class Kiritimatiellia; order RFP12; family UBA1067; genus UBA1067. The sequence goes on along the minus strand of SUWC01000004.1, from coordinate 65,729 downwards.
TCGTTCTGCGCCGCCATGCTGATGCTGTACGTCGGCGAGTTCATGCCAAAGCTGTTCGCGTCGTCGCGCCCCCTCAGCCGCATGCTGAAGGTCGTCCCGATATACGGCGTCATCGCCGGCGTGCTGAGTCCGATATCCTCCGTGGCCACTTTCATCATCCGCAAGTTCATGAAGAAGTCCGAGCCCAAGTACAAGGTCTCTGCGAACGAGCTGCTGCGCATTCTCCAGGACCGCAAGGACGGCGTGAGGCTTACGGACTTCGAGAGTGCGCTCATCAGCCGCATCCTCGTCCTGCGCAAGAAGGGAGAGCCGCTCACCGCCGAGTCGATCTTCTCCGCAATCGACGACGACAACGAGCTTTAGCGGAGGGAGTGCGGCGGCGACATGTCGCCCGTCAAGCCATTGCCTGCACACATGACGTTTTTGTGGTATAGACGTTTTTGTGGTATAATATTCTCGTCGAAAGGGGGTATGACATGAAGCAGGTATTTGAAAAATGCGTGGCCGACACGCGTGCGGAGGACGCACGCAGGGCAGGGGTCTATCCGTATTTCCATCGGCTTGAGTCCAGACAGGACGCCGTCGTGGTGATGGAGGGCAAGCGCCGCATCATGCTTGGCTCCAACAACTACCTTGGACTCACGACATGTCCGGAAGTCGTGGAGGCTGCCGTCAAGGCGGTCGAGAAGTATGGTACTGGCTGCTCCGGCTCGCGCTTCCTCAACGGCACGCTCGACCTCCACCTCGAACTCGAGCGCGAGCTCGCGGACTTCGTCGGCAAGGAGGACGCGATAACGTTCGGCACCGGCTTCCAGACGAACCTCGGCGTCATAAGCGCGCTCGTAGGCCGCCACGACTATCTTGTCTGCGACGTCGACAACCACGCGAGCATCTATTCGGCGGCCCGCATGTGCCTCGGCAAGATGCTCCGCTTCAAGCACAACGACATGGCGGGGCTCGAGGCGCGCCTCGCCTCGGTTCCGTCCGGCTCGGGGGCGCTTGTTGTGGTGGACGGTGTGTTCTCCGTTGACGGAGACATCGCAAACCTCCCAGACATCTGCGCACTGGCGAAGAAGTACGGCGCAGCCGTTATGGTTGACGACGCGCACGGACTCGGCGTTGTCGGAAAGGGCGGACGCGGCACGGCTTCGCATTTCGGACTTGACGCGGACGTTGATCTTGTCATGGGAACGTTCTCGAAGTCCCTCGCCTCGCTCGGCGGCTTTGCGGCCGGGAAGCGCGAGGTAATCGACTTCCTGCGCCATTCGTCCTACCCGTTCGTGTTCTCCGCCTCGGTGCCTCCCGCGAGCGCGGCAGCAGCGCTCGCCGCGGTGAGATACCTGAAGCAGCATCCAGAGCTTGTGGCGAAGCTGCGTTCGATATCCGAATACACGCGCACTGCGTTCGCGTCGCGCGGGTTGCCGGTGCTGGAGCCTGCCATGCGCCGCTTCACGCCGATAATACCGATACAGGCTGGCGGCACGTACGAGACATGCGCGGCCGCAAGGAAGATGTTCGACGAAGGCGTGTTCGTGAATCCGTTCATTCCGCCTGCAACACCCGAGGGCGCCGCTCTGATCCGCACCAGCGTAACCGCCGCGCATACGACCGAAATCATCGACGAGGCCGCGGATGTAATCGCAAAGGCCCTCGTGTGCTGAGGTTTCTCTACTACTACTTTCGCTCGATGCGGCTCTACTACGGATTCGTCACCGCGACGACCGTGTTGGTGGGGCTGTGCATTGCCCGCTTTGCAAACGATGAGCCCTTTTTTCCGATGACGGCGCAAGAAATCACGATGATTGCATTGGGATTCCTTGCCTGGGGTGCAAACCAGATATTCAGCGACTGGTGCGACAGGAAAGAGGATGCAATCAACGCGCCGCACCGCCCGATGGTGACCGGCGCATTGGCGCCTCGTCCTGCGTTCGCACTCTCTGCCGCGATATTGATCGTCATTGCAGGCACGAGCGCGTGGATGTCATTTTGGACGATTCCGTTCCTGATTCTAGGCGGATGCCTTAATATACTTTATTCGCGTCTGAAGCGAGTGCCTGTGTTGAATTGCCTCGTCTATGCCGCGTCGATATCATGCTGTGCGCTGTACGCTATCGCAGGTGTCTACGGCGAATGGGAAAGGCCGTACTGGTCTTGGTTCCTTATTGTCGCAATCATGGTTCTCCCTCAGCACTTCCTAATGTGCCACAACAGCTACTACAAGGATATCGCAGGAGACCGCGCGGCAGGCGTTCGGACGCTCCAGACAGTTTTCCCGTCCGTTGTCTCCAAGGCTGTTACATTGCTTCTGGCGCTGCTGGCGGTGGCGATGTCGTGCATTGTGGCTTTGGGCTTTGGCGAGTCGTACTGGGTGTTTCTTCAGCCATTGGCCGTTGCTGTGCTTGCGGCAGTGCATTTCATTTGCATCCAGAAACGGAACTACCATGCCGCGACCTGCCTTAACTGCCAGCTTTGCGTTGCGTCTCTCCATGCATTTTGGTTCTATGACACATGGCCATTTGAAATTGCCTCCCTTGTCGCCATCCAGCTTCTCTTTCTCTGGTACAACGATGAAAAGGAATGAGAACATAACTGGGGTCCGCAAGTTCTTGTTCTATGTGCGCATGTCGCTTGCGTGCGCGTGGCGGTACTGGCGTCATCCCGCAGCGCTCATGAAGGCGTCGCAGCTGACGCGCATCTTCTTCAAGCACAAGTTGAAGCGTCTCGCGACCGGCGAATACAAGCTCGACTTCTATCTGCCGCGCTATCCGTCCCAGGCGTTCTTCACAGCCCTTGAGGACAAGGTCGTCTGCCGTCCGCCGCGCCCCGTCAGCGTCGTTCTCTCGATTTCAAAGGCGTGTGCGTACAAATGCCCGCACTGCTACCAGCGCAAGGACGACCCGCACGAGTTGCCACTGCCCGTCCTCGTCGAGAACGTCCGCAAGATGCGCGACTTCGGCATTGTCGCGTGGGCTGTCGAAGGCGGCGAACCGCTTCTCCGATTCGAACGACTTGAGGCGGTTCTCACGGAGATTGCGGGACTTGAGGTGTGGGTCAATTCGACGGGACACGGCGCGACGCTGGAGAAGATTCGCCGCCTAGCGGAACTGAAGGTGACGGGCGTGATGTCGTCCATTCACTCCGTAGACGAGAAAGCGCACGATGCGTTCACGGGAGTCGCCGAATCTTGGCGCCGTGCGCTCGATTTCCTGCGCGACTGCCGCGCAGCGGGAATGCTTGTCGGGTTCAATACGGTGCTTTCCGACCGTGAAGTCGTTGACGGCGGAATCGACCGCATCATGGACCTTGCCGCGGAAAACAACTGCGACTACATCCAGCTTATCCATCCGAAGGCATGCGGCGCGTGGATGGGCAAGGCGTTCGACAAGTCGCTCCACGCAGAAGCCGTCCGCGTCGCATGCGCCGCGCAGCGGCACTACAATTCCGCCAAGTCGCGCATCCCGACGATTCTCACGGCGCAGGTCTACGAGGAGTCCGCGGAGATGCTCGGATGCTGCTGCGGCGGAATCGACCGCTTCTACGTAGGCGCGAACGGAGACGTCCAGCCGTGCGAGTTCGTTAACATCTCCTTCGGGAATCTCAACGAGGTGCCGTTCGAGACTGCGTATGCGCGGATGCGCAAGGCGTTCGCCGTGCCGTGCGAGGAGTGGACGTGCGAGCGCCGCGCTGTCGAGATTGCGATGAAGGCGGGCGATAGACTTCCTCTTCCTTGGGCAGAGACGGAGGAACTCGTCGCCGGCTGGAAGGGCGGCACGCCGACGAAGGTTTACGACAAAATGGGAATCTACAGATGAAACGATTTCTCGTTTTGGTCAATCCGCTTTCGCACGGCGGACGCTCCGGCCGCATTTTGCCGCGCCTTCGTGAGTTGCTGCCGGAAGGGGAGTTTGTAGTCCTTAAGAACATCGAGGAAGCGTCGCGTCTTGCGCGCGAGGCAAAGGGATATGAAGCAGTAGTCGCTTGCGGAGGCGACGGAACGATCAACGCCGTGGCTGGCGGAGTTCTGGAGAATTCGGACACGTCGCTCAAGTTCGGCGTCATCTACGCCGGCACGAGTCCGGATTTCTGCCGTGCGCATGGCATCCCGACGAATGCGGAACAGGCAGTCGCCGTCTTGCGCAATGGCGCGGTCCGAGAGATTCCCGTTCTTGCGGCAAATGGCATGCCGTTCTTTTGTTCGATGAATCTGGGGATGGGCGCGGCGGTTGCGGAATCTGCCAATCGGCTACGTCCGAAGTTCGGCGATTTCATTGGAACGCTCTGGGCTGTTCTGCGCGAAGTCGTGCGCGGCAGACGCTATGACATCATGGTGAACGGCGAGGAAATCTGCAACGTCGCCCATGCCCTCGTTACGCGGATATCGCGGATCGCCGGCGGACTCAAGATTGCGCCCCCTCCGCTTGCCGACGACGAGTACGCGCTTTGGTTTGCGAAGGATGTGTCGCGTTTCGGATGCTTGCGGATTGTCTGGAATCTGTATCGCGGCAAGCCCTGCGGAGAAATCCGCGTCCTTCGCGGCAAAACGGCCATCTCGTCCAATTTGTCAGTCGCGCTTGAATACGACGGCGACCCTCACGGCGCATTGCCGGTCGAAATTTCCTTTGCGTCTCGTTCCCTCGCGATGATTGCCTAATTCACATTGCCGCCGTAAAATTGGGTGCAAATTTTACTGTAGCGATGTTGCAAATTCCGTTTGTGCTTCCCGTGGTTGCTTTTCGGTGGCGGTTTCGCAGCGAGACGAGTTTGCATCGTGGCAAAGAAATTTAGCCATAATAGATATGATATGGCTAAAAAAGTTTGCCAGAACTGTTGACGGTGGAGTCGAAGGCGTGATATAATTCATGGTATGAAAGCAGTCATTGGAGAGATAATGCGCGAGTTTTACGAATTCGGAATACCCGAAGACGTTCGCCCTCGCGATGTCGATTATTTTGAAAAGCGTAATTCTGCGACTGTTGTCACTGGAATGCGGCGAACGGGGAAGACATACGTCACATACCAGAGGATGCGCGCGCTTGTCGAGGAAGGCGTTCCGCTGGAGCGGATTGTCCACGTCAATTTTGACGACGATCGGCTAAAAGGCGTCAAGCTTGAGCATCTGAAGCTGATTGGCGGCGTCCATGCCGAGATGTTTCCGGAGGCGGCAAGGGAGAGGTGCTGGTATTTTCTTGATGAACTTCAAGACATCGACGGGTGGGAGCTATATGCCCGCAGGCTTTTGGATTCGCACTTGGTGCAGCTCTGCCTGACAGGATCGTCGTCGAAGATGCTCTCGGGCGAGATTGCGACTCAAATGCGCGGCCGTTCAATTGACGTCGAGGTGTTCCCGCTGTCCTTTGCCGAGTTCTTGCGCTTTAATGCCCTTGTTGGGGAGATTCCGGTGGCCCCATACTCATCGCGGATGGCCGGTGTGCTGCGGCATGCGATGCAGCGATACTTGGAAGAAGGCGGTTTCCCGGATGTACAAGGCGACGATTTCCGCATCCGCGTGAAGACGCTGCAGGGATATGTTGACGCCGTGCTCTATCGGGATATTATCGAGCGTCATGATGTGCCGAGCGTGCAGTCGCTTCGCTACACACTGGATTACATCAAGCATAATTTTGCGCATAAGATATCGACTCGCGCGATATCCGGAGTCTTGAAGGGACTGGGGCTCTCCGACAGCCGTGAGTACATTGCGGACTATCTCGACTGGCTTGAGCAGGCCTATCTCGTTTACAGAGTCCCGATTCGCACGGATTCGCTTGCCGTGCGGAGGATGAACCCCGACAAGTTCTATCTCGTCGACACCGGGCTTGCCCGCGCGGTGACACCAAAGAGCGATGCGTCCCGTGGATGGCTTCTTGAGAATCTCGTATTCATGGCCTTGCGGCGAGGGTTCAACAAGATCGAATACTACAACACCCGGAAAGGAGACGAGGTAGACTTCCTTGTGACTGACAGGGTGACGAAGAAACGCCGTCTTGTGCAAGTTTCATGGGAGCTTTCGGATTCTGAGACCGTGCGGCGCGAGTTGACGGCGCTGAAAGATGCGAGAGGCGAAATCAAGGTACAAGACTGCACTGTCGTAACATGGGACGAAGAACGCGAGTCCGACGGAATCAGGATAGTACCTGTCTGGAAATGGATTTTGGAGCCGCAATGAAGCGTCGCGCCCAGCTACCGTCGTCGTCATGGGAGGCAAGCGACCGCACGGCGGCTGTCGGATTCGGCCGATTTGTCTCCAGTCTGCCCGCGTCTTGTGGCCCGCAATAAGGGGAAACATCTATGATACCCGAAACGTCAACTACGCTTCTGAAAGGCATTGCAAACGGTGAGAATGCGCGCTGGACGGAGTTTGTCGCCCGGTACCGACCAATGATGCAGGCGTACATGAAGTCACATTTTCCGGCTGTCGATGCCGACGACACGGTGCAGGAGACGTTGATTGCGCTTTCGAATGTGATACACGGCTATCGGTACGCTCCGGACGAGACCGGTCGCTTCAGGAACTATCTCACTGGCATTCTCCGCAGGAAGGCTCTGAAGCAGTGCGAAAAAGCGACTAAGGAAAGAACTGCAAAGGCAGAATTAAAGGAACTGGCTGAGGCAGGCGAGGCGTTCGGCACGCCGGACGATTCGGACTCCTGGAAGGACGCGGTTCTTGAAATCGCCATGCGGCAGATTCTGGACGATGACAAGATACCCGAAAAGTCGAAGCAGATATTCCAGCGGCTGACTGTTGACGGTGTTTCGCCTGACGAGGTAGCTGCCGAATACGGCACAAACCGCAACAACGTCGACAAGACAAAGAGCCGCATGCTCGCACGGCTCCGCGAAATCGTGCGCACACTGGAGGAGGCTGGCGATGCCTGATGCGACGGAAAGCGAGCTTGAGCGGCGCCTGCGCCAGCATGGGCGCTTCGAGCCGCCGCCGGGCGCGGCGCCCGGTTCCGCAGTCGGCGGCTGGAAGGCCCTTGCTTTCCTTGGCCGCGGCGGAAGCGCGGAAGTATATCGCGCCGAAAATGCCGCAACAGGAATTGTCGGCGCATTGAAGGTGCTTTATCGCGCCGGCGACAAGGCCCGTGTGCGATTCAGGCGGGAGGCCCGGCTCGCGGCGGAGCTGTCCGGCACGGCGTTCCCGAAGTTCTATGACGCGGGCGAAGATTCGGGGCGTCTTTACCTGACCGAAGAACTGCTTGAGCCGATGGAACTCCCTCGCGGCGATGCGGCGGTTGCCGCCTATGTGCTCGGCGTGGCGCGCGCCGTGGAGGAATTGCATAAGCGCGGATTCATCCATCGTGACATCAAGCCGCGCAATGTGATGATGCGGCCTTCGACCGGCGAATGCGTTCTTATCGACTTGGGGCTTGCGAAGGAAGACGAGGACGTGTCGCAGATGTGCAGCGACACTGTGTCCGTTGTCGATGGGCGTGCCGTAGGCGTCGGAACTCCAGGGTTTTCGGCGCCTGAGCAGTTTGCGGGCGGCAAGATTGGCCCCGCGACGGACATCCATGCACTCGGGATGTTGGCGAATGTCTGCTTTGACGGGAAGCCGCCGAAGGCATGGGCCAGGATTATCAGGCGTTCGACAAGTTCGATTCCCGAACAGCGGTATGCGTCAGTCTCCGAATTCGCGCGGGCAGTGCGCCACCGCCATGAGGCCAGATGGTGGACATGTGCAGCCGCGGTGGTGTTGGCGGCGGTAGGCGTATCGGCGATTTTAGCTGCATTGACGCGAAAGGATTGGTCGTGTTCACAGCCGGAAGCTCTGCAAGAGAACCGGGGCGTCATCGAGGGCACAGAGAATGAAAACAGGACGTTGATCAAGGATACGATTGCCGAGGCGTTGCTGGACGCTACGTATGACATGTATCGTGACGCAATGATAGAAACGACGAACGAGGTGGGGGAGTCCGTACTGCTCGACAGGGAAGCAGCCAAGGAGCTCATGAAACAGGGTCTTCTACCTTGGTATTGAGTTTTTTTTGCATTACGTCCTGAGTGTTTTAACATTCCCCTGTCAGATTTTTGCATTTTCAGGAAATATCCATGTGGAGGAAACTCTTGTGGATAATTTCGAAGCGCACAAAAGAAAGTTTTTTTGCTACAATATAGGTGTTCCGCGCAAGCGGGGCGACTTGTTCTTTGTCATTGGTTCGCTAACACTGCACAGAAGGTCTGACCTATTTTGCAATGTTTGGAGAACCTTCGGGCCGGCGCATCCGTGTGCTGGCCAAAACCCCGGCAGGGCCGTTTCGATAAAGCCGCCGCCGACGGTAGGCCGCGAGAAGATCGTCGTGTCGCCGTTGGCAGGGCGCGATCACCGAGCGCGCCGTTCCAGGGAGTTGCGGAAACGCATCCGACGCCCGCAGCATGTACGCAACATCAGCGTATTGGGTTTCGTGGCAAAGCCGCTAACTTTACACAACGAAAAACCGAATACGATGGTGCGTCGCGTGGCAATCACGCGGCGTACCCTCCTTTCTCGTTTTTCGTTAAGGTTCTTAGCGGCACCTGCCACGAGACGGGATTTCGAGGGTGCGCCGCTTTTCTTTTCCGCGCCAAAGCGGCAGCACCCAGTCAGGTAGGCGCGGAAAGGAGATGAAGGTGCCGTCAAGCGAATATGTCGCCAAGCCCGGACAGCGGGATAGCCGTGATTCTGTCGTTGAGCGCGTAGGTCTCTTCGACAGGTGCCACGACATACGCTGCGTCCGGGCGAATCGCGTCAAGCGCGCTGTAGGTGCCCCTTCCGACAGAGGGCGCAGACGACGCCTTGCACTCGAGCGCCACCGTCCGCTGGCCTTTCTTGACGACAAAATCCATTTCGGCTCCGGCGGATGTCCGGTAGAAAGAGACGTCTGCGTCTGGATAAAGTCCCCTGACATTTGCCAGAACCATCTGTTCCCAGCATCCTCCGAATGCGGGATGCGCGTAAAGTTCGTCGAAAGACTTGAGTCCAAGGAGGGCGCACGTCAGCCCTGTGTCGCAGAGATAGACTTTTGGCGTTTTCACGAGCCGCTTGCCGAGATTGGATATGTACGGCGGAACGACATCTACCATGAAAGTCTCTTTGAGAAGATCGACATATCGCCTGATTGTCATGTCGGACACGCCAAGCGATGCCGCAAGACGAGAGTAGTTGATCATCTGGGCGTTTTCGTGCGCAAGCATCTTCCAGAGACGCCGCATCGTCTCCGGTACGAAGTCACGCCAGAACAGAAGATCCCGTTCGAGAAACGTCTGGATGAAAGACTCATGCCACTCATTCGATTCATCGTCGTCGGATGCGAGATAGGCGCGGGGAAATCCGCCTCGGGAAAGGCACTTTGTCCAGTCTGCGCCGTCAAGTTCGGAAATAAGGAACGGAGTCAGCCGTTCATAGCGGATGCGTCCGGCCAGGGATTCGGAACTCTGGCGGATGAGATCGCGCGAGGCGGAGCCGAGCACAAGAAAATGTCCGTTGCCGCCCCAATCGTCGCAAAGGCTTCTTATGACCGGGAACAAATCGCCTCTGCGCTGTATTTCGTCAATGCAAATAAGTTTGTCCTTGTGACGGGAAAAGAACAATTCCGGATCGGACAATTTTGCAAGGTCGGACGGCCGTTCAAGGTCGAGGTAGACGGATGGCACCGTATCTTCGCGGAGATGCTTCACCAATGTGGATTTTCCACACTGGCGCGGACCTATCACGGCAGCCACCGGATTCCTCTCAAGTGCCCGCCGTACGCTTTCTTCAAGTCGTCGTTTTATGTATGCCATACCGCCTCCATTCTTGCAAATTCAACATTTACTGTTGAAATTACACGGATAAATATATCATATTCGCTGTCCCCAGTCAATGGGGCGAAGATACATTTTCAATTTTTGTCTGGAAATTTCGGACGATATGGGTGCGCCGCTTTCCTTTTCCGCGCCAAAGCGGCGGCTCCCAGTAGGGTAGGCGCGGGAGAGGAAGAGCTATGACTGAACGACCGAAGACAGGTACAATAAAACTGCACAATTGGCGTGACTTCACTAAAGTCATGAAGATCATGGGTGATGGTCGCTGGATTTTCAGAGGCCATAAGTCGGTTTCGTATCATCTTGATAGTGGCCTTGACAGGTATATTGCAGATATTGTTACCGCCCGAGAAAAGCGCGGAATGAAAACTGATGTAAAGTCTTTTGCGCTCACATTGCCAAGGGCGGAGCATTTTGCCGTTGCCAATTTTAGGGCAAAGGCCCACGAATTTGAGGGATGGACAACGAATACTTCCGCGCTTCTGGCCATGCAGCATTATGGAGCTAAAACAAGGCTTCTGGATTTTACGACATCAATAATGGTTGCCTTGTTCTTTGCGTACGAGGAGAAGATGACGGGTGAGGGGCGTGCCATATATGCAATCAACTATAAAATGCTGATAGAACGAAGCGGCTGGAAAGGTAGGTATCTGAAGGACGCAAAGCGTTCTGATTTGATGAAGCGAGGCGATGAAGAGGTCTGGTGGGAGATTGAGTCACAGATTGACAATTATTATTTTCACAAGTTTATGCTGCAACTGGCGGAAGAAAACATAAACAATGGTAATGGCGATAAAGGCATGGGAATCATCCCGCTATACAAGGCACGCTTCAACATGCGTCAGATGGCGCAGTCAGGTATTGAATTGATGCCTTGCACATTTGACGGATTCACAAAAAATCTTGCAGCGGTATTCGACGTGCCGATTAAAGATATCGACGATCCGCCTGAGGTTAGGATGGGGTCGGTCTCGAAAACTCCTTGCGAGGAAATCCTTTTCCCTAGTTCGATCATAAAGTTTGTGTTTGATCCTGAAATGGAGGATGATGCGTGGCGTATGCTTAATCAGGCGAACATCAACGCGGCAACCATCTACCCTGATATAGATGGAATAGCGAAGAGTGTACGGTACAACGACAGAATATTGGGGCTTAGGGAGAGGCAAAACTTGTGCGATTTAAAAGATGGAAAGCCGAGGTAAACTATGAAATTGAATTGTCCATATTGCGGGGTAGAAAATACGTTTGATGATTCACTGTACGGTCAGAATATCATTTGCGGCGCTTGTAGTAAGGTGTTTGTGGGAAAGCCTGCGTCAATGTCAAGTTCAGTCCGCAGAGGCATCACGGACGCCAAGCTTAATGAAGAGATGGCAGGCTTTGTTTGGTGTGAAATATTGTTGTTGTCTATTGCGGCTGGTTTTGCCGCAAGTTCATGGTGGTGTTTTGGTGCAGTTCTATTATTATTAGCTGTGGGTGTGTGCATCCCTAAGCTGTCAGCGTTCTTCTGTATCCTCGCCTCCGTTTCATGGGGATACCTTGGCTTTTGGGTGGGAAAGTACTTTATAGAGAATACAGGGACAAGTGTCATTCTTTTTACTATATGTGCCATGGCCAGCTATGGCATACATAAGGCTGGGCTTCAACATTATCAAGATATCGGTAAGTCGTAAGCGCCGATTAGTAAAATGAAGATCGGTCATTACTGAGAGTCAATCAAGGAGGATTAGTAGGATGAATAACTTAGAATTGGAATTTAAAAAATGGATGAATGACTTTGAGGCACATGAGTCCTTTCGGACGGTCAGAAATGCGCCGCTGAAATGCATGCCCAATGAGTTTGTGTTTTACTATGACGCTAACAGCTCGATAGCAGAGACCGTTGGGAAGTTTTTTATTACAAACAAGAGAGTGGTGTTTGACATCACCACTCATGGAATTACGGACATACCGCTATCGGATATTAATGTCAATTACATTGGCCCTGACGGGATTGAAATAACCCAAGGAACTGCAAGTGTACATGTTGGGGGAAACGGAAATATAATGTACACCTGTATTGGGCTACTAAAACGTATCGATGGGGCAAAATATGTGAGACAGGGCTTCGATACGAAAAATCATGCGAAAGAAGAACATGAACTTATTGAACGCGCTGTTAATGACGGCGTTGTTCCAAGTGAAACGGCAGAGCTAATACATTCTCTCTTGAATGCGTACGGTGAATGGTATCAGGATTTGTTGAATTGTGGCAAATGCCATGTGATGGAGAATACAACAAATATAAGGGTCTATGATGAGGAACGCGTGTTGTATTGTCAGGATCAGGCTGCGTTCGTTCATGGAGACAGCGAAGAAAAAGGAGACCTCTTGTTGACCGATTATCGGATGTGTTTTAAAAATGAACACAGGGAAATGGAAACGGCAATAGAAGAGATTTCAAGCGCAAGTGCCAATAATATAATATTGACAATAAATACAGATTCGCCCAATGGAAATAAAACGTACAAGTTTGGAAATGTATTGGCGCCCGTGATATGTAATGCATTGTCATTTATGGATTCTGCGAAAATTCCCAACTGGATATCTGTATTGTTATCACGGGATGAAGAAGACCCGCCAAATTTTGTACGAACAAATAAACGACCTTCTCGGCTTAAAGAACTGAAGAGTACGATTGAACCGGCATATTTTGAGGTGATAAACAGGGCAGCTCATGAACTGGTAAGCTTTTTCAAAGAGCTTGATGAGAACGAAGATGCCAACAAGGTCTTGTCTGCCAGCAAAGCGATAGATCTCGCCGACAAGATAGAGATAGAAGGCTTGGTATGTCAGCATCGCAGAATGTTCTATGTAGCGATAGAAGATTTGTTGCAAACATACTTGCGGTTAGGATATGCGATTGACGATTATTCCAACTTGGAAGGATTGGGTGTCATATTGGTGCTGTGTAAGATGATAGCATATGATGTCGGATTAAAAGAGTTGCAGAACAGTAAAGTGCGAGAGGAACTCTCCATATGGGCTGCGGATACAATATGTTCACTTCACGGGATAATCAACAAGTTGAACGAGCCGCCTTTATTTCAAACTCTGTTCTCGTCATGTGCTCAAGATATTTGTAGGCGACATGCTGTTCTGACATATCGTCTCGCGTCAATCATTGCTAAGGCTGATGGTAAAATCACTGCCGAGGAAAGCGATTGCCTTGCATCTCTAATGAAATTTAGCGATGGTCAAATCTTATACTCGCCTGCAGCAGGATTATGTGCAAACTCGATAAAGAATTTCGCCGTTACTTCCGCCTTCGACGAGTTAGATAAATTAATTGGATTGAGTTCTGTTAAAAACGAGGTTATAAGACTCTCAAATTTCATACGCATACAGAAATCCAGAGAAAATAGCGGGCTAAAAGTAGCCAATATTTCATGTCATTGTGTTTTCACAGGAAATCCGGGAACGGGGAAAACGTCCGTTGCACGAATTCTTGCTCGGATTTTTGGGGAGTTGGGCGTGTTGAAGAAGGGCCATCTTGTTGAAACCGATCGTTCAGGACTCGTGGGGGAATATGTTGGGCAGACTGCAATTAAGACGAATAAAATTGTTGATGAAGCGTTAGATGGCGTATTGTTTATTGATGAGGCATATTCTCTTGTAGATGGCGGCAAAGAAGATTACGGCAAAGAGGCGATAAATACTTTGCTTAAACGGATGGAGGACGATAGAGATAGACTCGTTGTTGTCCTTGCTGGTTATACTGGAGAAATGGAGTGTTTCATCAATGCTAATCCTGGGTTGAGATCGCGATTCAATCGCTACATAAATTTTCCTGACTACACAGAGGAAGAGTTGTGCGAAATTTACATGGCATCTGTTACGTCTAATCAGTATGAAATGACGAAGGCCGCGATAGAAAAATTGCATACTGTAGTTTCATCGGCCTTGTCAAGGAAAGACAGTCACTTTGGGAATGGAAGATATGTGCGAAATCTTTTTGAAAAGACGATAGAACGACAGGCAACACGCCTATCCACTGTCGCGCCTCTTACTCAAGAATTGTTGATTAGAATTGAGCCAGAAGATATACCAGCTGAAACAGCTCTTCAATAAGGAGGAAACAAATGAACATCAATTGCCCGCACTGCGGAACGGAGTATGATATAGAACAGCGCGAATTTGGCAAGTACGTCACTTGCCAGGTTTGCGGCAAAGGGTTTGTCGCTGGAGCGCGGCAAACGAGAGCGCAAATGGTGAGACCTGACAATGAGACGTCCGAACAAGTGGACGTCCCGCCTGAATCTGCATGCCTTAAAGCATGGGCGAAGTATTGGTTTGCGCGACTGCTGATTGTCTTTGTTGTGTCGTTCGTTTTGGGATTACTCGGTGGTTTTGTCGGAAGCCTCATTGGTTGCGCGCCGTTTGCGGACTGGCCAAAGGATTTCCCGGAGCGCATGGCGCATATTGTAGTATATGCCGCATGGATAGGCGGTATATATATGTCTTGGCGTCTTGCATGGTGGGGTTATAAGAGATTTGCCGTCGGCAATCTTCTTCCCGAACTTTCAGCATCTAACATGCGTTCATCTTGGATGATTCCGATTTTCGTCAATATTGCGCTGTCCTTGCTGATGCCGATGGGGCTGCAAATAGCAGCCCTTGGCGTTTATGGGTATATTGTTTGGGCCTTTACAATCTGGATTGTCGTCGATTACCTGATGTTCAGGTTCATATCCGTGAATCTGCTGTGCGGGAAGGAGATTGATACGCAATGGATATGCCCTGCCATTCTGTTCTGCATATTCATTGTCGTGATGCATGGCTTTGCACGTATTGTCGAGAATGACGACATACGTCACCACGATGCGTCACAGGTTTACGATCGTATGAAACAGATTGACGACTCCCGGCACCACGATGCGGAGCAGATTTACGATCGTATGAAACAGATGGACGACTCTCGCCACCACGATGCGGAGCAGATCTACGACCGCATGGGTCGTATGAAACTTTACTGAGTGATAAGAGGCAGTGAAAAACATGTGTAAGATAGGTGTGAGGTCTGCGGCGGCGGTTTTGTCGCTTGCCGCATGCCTTTGCGCGGGGAGTGCGCATGGTCTAAACAATGCTTATCCGCGAAGTGCTGAAGAGGCGATTGCGGGGGCGTTGGCGAATGTCAAGAGCCGCTATCGCGCCAAGCTCGACCATTACGGACTCACCGAATCGTACTTCGATGAGACGAGCGGAATATGCGACCTGATGCTGCTTGATGTTCAAAGCTGGACAAAGTATCAGATTGTATATTACAGAGCAACAGACGAGATTTCATGGCCGCGCATGATGCCGAAGGGCGTCGCCAAAGACCTGATGCAAGATCGTCTCCTGATCCAGAAATACGAACTAGTTCTTGGGAAAGGGAAAAATAAGACGAAGGACGGCGTCGAGTCAATTGAAAAGGGAAAAAGGCCGCCAAGGTCTGCCCGTCGCAAGAAGCCGAAACCGCCTCCAATGCACAAGGAACCTGAACTTACGCCGGGAAAGAAAGCCGATATCGAGGACGCATTCAAGAACGCTCGTGAAGCAAACGAGGCGTACGAGAAGAATCGCAAGAAGCTCCCGCTGGCGCAGACTTCAGACTTCCGTCAGATGGAGGAACTGAAGCGAGGCGGAATGAGCGGCGATGAAATCGCGGGACGCTTCGGGATAGACCGCGTGAGAGAATATAACGCGGCGCATCCGAAGAATCCGATCAAAACCAGCAAGCATTCCAAGCCGGGCGCGCCAGGGTTCGTGTGGTAAGACAAATACAGGAGAAATAATGAAAATCACCTCACCTCATTGCTGAACGGAGCACGGGTGTGACAGATACGCCAGCCGCAAAATGATGTACAAGTTCGAGCATCGTAATTTAGCTTGGGGAGTTTGTGTGAATGTGGTCGTGTTCATACAAACAGCACTATCAGCATTTGAACCGACAGGCGACCTGAAAAGGCCGTGCCTTTGGCGCGAAAAACTGCTGTCTCAGGATGGTTGGATATGGCTCTTGTGTCGCTTTGATGCAGTTTGTTGTAGGTTCAGCGTATTACGAGGGTGAATGCGTAAAGAAGAATGACGAGCTAGCTCGCGAATGGCTGTTGAAAGCAAGCATGGGCGGTGAACCTAAGGCGAATGCCTTGTTGTGTCTGAACCGAATCGTACTTTGACGAGACAAGCGTCTCTGCATAGTCCATGGCGGCAAGTTTTGCGCTTTGCGCGACTTTCGGGCCTCGGCGTCGACGCGTTGTCTCAATATGTAATTTTTACTTTGAAAGTAAAATCTGCATTGACGGTCGGGTTGAATGATGGTATGATATACCGCATGAAAACCCGTACGCTGTCTAGGAAACTCAAGGTGTACGTAGCGGAAGTAGGGCGGCGTGTCCTCACGCCGCCGCGACGGGCTGGGGTCAGCCCGCACTGCCGAATTCGCGAGGTTTTGCAATTGTCACAGAAAGTATGACGTCAGAACAGTCATTGATAGATATCTTCTCCCGCGTGCACGGTACGCGGCCGTTTGGGGCGGATGCGGAGATTGTTCCGTTTGGAGGAACGAATCTGCTCGTCTCGACGGATTCCTTTTCCGAGCGCGAGGATTTCCTCTCCGGCCTTGAGCCGGAGGCCATGGGAAGGGTAATGGCGTATGGCGCGATTTCGGACATCCTCGCATGCGGGGCGAAGCCGGACTTTCTCGTCCAGGTGTGGAACATAGACGACTCGCACGACGAACGGTTCTATGAGCGCGTCGCGCAGGGCGTCCAGCAGGTGGTGTCGCACTACGGAGCGAAAGTCATCGGCGGTGACATCGGCACGGCGAAGGAGTGGTGCTGGACGGCAACGGTTTTCGCGACATGCAAAACGCCCGTTCGCCGCGTTGCATCGCAGCGCGTAGATTTCGATTTGTATGCGACAGGTCCGCTCGGCGCGGCGAACGCGGCTGTGTTTCTTGGTCGCACGTTCCCCGAACCGAAGCTTCGTGCACCCGTGCCGAGTTCGGCGCTTTTCGCGACGGACACGAGCGGCGGGCTTTTCGACGCGCTGGAGAACTTCCGCCGCGTCAATAATGGAATGTGGCTTGAGCTGGATGCGGAGCGCGCCGTTTCGCCGGAAGTCGCGAGGGGGCTTCCGCCCGGCGTGGAGAAGGGCTGGGCGCTCGTCGGCGGAGTCGGCGAATACGAGCTTCTGTTCGCCGTTCCCGCCGGAACGCCCGTCGCAGATGCCATGAAGATCGGACACGGCGGATTCGCCGCGGAGGCTGCGTGCGATTTCCGCGTCATGTACGGCGAGAAAGTCGGGCGCATGGTTTCGCCCCCGCCGGACTATCGCGCAATCCCGCGCGAGAACTGGCTTGTGGAAACGGCGTTATACTCGACTTCGCTCTTTGCTCCGCCGTTGTGAGACCAGACAAAAAAAGCGAAAGGGAAGATGGGGAACCTCCAAGCGAGAAGTCCCTGTCCCATAGCGAGCCCCTTTTTGATATAATATTATTTCATGAAGCGATATGAAGCATTGGCGGGCTTTGCGTTTGCGGTCCTCGCCTTCGCCGCGGTTTGGCTTGGCGGGCTGAACCAGGATGAAGGCTGGTACCTCTATGCCGCGAACCTTGTGGGCGAAGGGAAGGTCCCCTATCGCGACTTCTTCTTTACCCAGGGCCCCCTCATGCCGCTCATGTATTCATCCTTCTCCTGGGTATGGCATGTCTTCGGCCTTCTGGGCGCGCGCGTGCTGACGTGCGGCATCGGCCTTGTCGGCATCTTGTTCTCCGCCGCCCTCGCGCGGCTGATGGTTCCCGAGAACAGGCGCAAGGAGGCCGGCGTGATCGCCTTCATGCTGCTCGGCTGCAACCTCTACCACGTCTACTTCGAGGCGATCCCTAAGACATACGCCCTTGCGAGCTTCTTCACGTCCATCGGCTTCTACCTGCTGGCATTCGCCGTCGTGAGGCCGAACTTCCGCCTTCACCGCGGGATACTCTTCGCCTCTGGTCTCTCGCTCGCCTTTGCGTGCGGCGTGCGCATAAGCCTAGGCGCGCTCCTGGCGGTCGGCGGGATAGGGCTGCTCATGGCGTGGCGGACGCGCCGCTTCGACTTCGTCTGGTTTGGCATCGGCGGCGCAATCGGGCTCGCGGCGATATATGGTCCGTTCCTCATCGACCCGGCCTTCCGCAACGGCATTGTCCTTGCCCAGCGCTACCACGCGGCGCGCGGCGGACACGACGTCGTCTTCACCATCGGCAGCCTTTCGCGCCTGGTCCGCTGGTACATGCCGCTTTTCGTCATCCTGGGGCTCGCCGTCTTCGCGCGGCGGTTCTGCCGCGCCGACGGCGTTGCGACGCTTCCGTGCCGGCTGACGGCCTGGGGCTTCGTGGCCGTCTTTGCCGTTCAGATGCTCGCGCCGTTCCCCTACGAGGACTACCACGTTCCGGTGATGGGCCTTCTGGCCGCCGTCGCGTCCGCCTGCTTCGTCGGTTCGCGCCCTCGCTTCGCCGTAGACAGCGCGGGGTTTGACGACGGCGACCGCAACCTGAAGGTCCTGCTTGTCCTCGGGCTGGCCTTCGCGTCTTCGTTTTCGTCCCCGCTGCTGGAGAAGTGGTCGGTCAACGGGCAGGACCGCTTCTGGCCGTTAAAGAAGCAGAAGAGCGAGCTTGCCCAGCTCCGCGATGTCGCGCAAATGGTCGAGAAGCTCGACCCAGGCGGGCGCCGCATCCTGACGCAGGACCTCTACCTCGCCATCGAGACGAACCGACGCGTCCCGCAGGGGCTTGAGATGGGTCCGTTCAGCATGATGACTGACGAGGAATGGCGCGAGCTCCTTTCGTCCGCCCCATGCGAAATCGCGGCCCTCAGCGGCTACAGCTTCGCCATAATGCCGCCCACGTGCGTCGAGCGTCCGCTTGAGCAGCAGATGGCGTACTGGGAGCTGCTGAAGAAGGACTACGAGCTTGTGCTGAAGGAAGACGCGTTCGGGCAGAACGCGACGACGCTTTTGCTGCTTAGAAGAAACGAGGAGGGGCGCAAGAAGGCCGAGCAACGCCTGCACGACAGGTTCTCCGGTCCGCGCGAAAACCTCCCAAGAAAGCGCAGGGGCTTTATGTCCCTGCCGGAAACAGAAGAGAAGAAAGAGGCTTCCTGAGGTGACGGCAGAGGAAATAAGGGAAAGGATAATCGCGACGGTGGCGTCGAACGGAGGACATCTTTCTCCGTCTCTCGGCGCTGTCGAGATCGCAATGGCGCTGCGCGAGGCCTTCGATCCCGAGAAGGACCGCATAGTGTGGGACGTAGGGCACCAGGCGTACGCCTGGAAGCTTCTTACGGGGCGAGACGCCGAGTTTGGGACGATCCGCACCCTTGGAGGGCTCTCCGGCTTCACGACGCCGCTTGAGTCGCCGTGCGATGCGGCTGTCGCGGGCCATGCAGGCGTAGCGCTCTCCGTCGCGGAGGGCTACGCGTCCGCGCGCAGCCTAAAGGGGACGGACGAGCATGTCGTCGCGGTCGTCGGCGATTCGTCGCTCGTCAACGGGACGAGCTTCGAGGCGATGAACTTCGCCGCCTCGGCGAGCAAGGTGATCCTCGTGCTGAACGACAACGGGATGAGCATATCCAAGCCGTCCGGCAGCTTCTCCAGGTTCCTGGGGCGCCTGATCGCGGGAACGCGCTACAACCGCGTCAAAAACGCCGCGCGCGCGGCCGGGCGCGCAATCGGGCTTTCGTTCCTGCACGGAGTGGCCCACCGCATCAAGGGCCGCATCAAGTCCTTCTTCCTCGGCGACGGCTTCTTCAACAAGTTCGGCTTCCGCTACCTCGGGCCTGTGAACGGGCATGACGTAGCCGCGCTAAAGGCGGCGTTCGAGGTCGCGAAGGCGGAGCAGGGCTCGGTGATCGTCCATGTCGTTACGCGCAAGGGCAAGGGCTGGAAGCCGGCCGAGGACAATCCGACCAAGTGGCACGGCGTGGGTCCGTTCGACCGCGCTGCGGCGGAAGCCGCTTCCACGGGCGCATCCTCCGCGGCAAAGCCGGGGGACCGGGCGTCGGCGCAGATTTCGTGGAGCGACGCGTTCGGCGGCGCGCTCGTCGCGGCGGCGGAACGAGATGGACGCGTCGTCGCGCTGACGGCCGGCATGAAGGACGGAACGGGCCTCGCCGAGTTCGCGTCCCGCTTTCCGAGCCGCTTTTTCGACGTCGGCATCGCCGAGGGGCACATGGTCTCGTTCGCAGCGGGCCTCGCGCAGGGCGGCATGAAGCCTGTCGTCGCGGTCTATTCGACGTTCCTCCAGAGGGCTGTCGACCACATAGCGCACGACTGCGCAATCGCGAAAGTGCCCGTCGTCTTTGCGGTTGACCGCGCCGGAGTAGTCGGGGCGGACGGCAAGACGCACCAGGGCGTCTTCGACATTTCGATGGTCCGCTCCATCCCCGGCGTCGCAATCGCGCAGCCGCGCGACGCGGAAGACATGGCGAAGCTCCTCGAAGAGGCGCTGGGGCGCAGGGGACCGACCGTCATCCGCTACCCCCGCGGCAAGGTCGCGCGAGGCGCGGCTGAGTCCGCTTCCGCTCCCGCGAAGGGCGGGGAGACGGTCCTTGCCGTGGAAACCGTCGGCGCGGACTGCGCTTCGCCCAGGTTCGCGATATGGGCGACGGGCGACTGGCTTGGCGTCGCGGAGTCCGTCGCACGTGCGCTTGGCGGCGTCGCCGTCCATGCGCGCTACATCAAGCCCTTCGACGCGGAGCTTCTCGCGCGGCAGCGCGCGCGGGGCATGAAGATTGTCTCGCTCGAGAACGGCTCGGTCGCGGGCGGGTTCGGGGAGCTTATCGGCGCGGACCTCAAGCTCGGCTGGCCTGACGAGTTCATCCCGCATGGCTCCCAGGCGGAGCTTGCGGCGAAGTACGGGCTTGACGAGGCCGGCGTCGCCGCGTCGGTCGGAAAGATGTTGAACTGCAAGGACGGGAGGGATTGACGGATGGCTGCGCACGTACATGGAGTACCTGGCGAGTGGGCTCGCGCACAGGGGGTCGTCATGGGCCTTTGGCCCGTGTTCCTTGGCTCGTTCCTTGCGGGGTTCGCGATAGCCACGTGGTTCGTCGCGGGGCACGCATGGGGCGCGCTGCTGCTCGCCGCGGCGTTTGCGGTCATCGCGGTCAGCGCGGCAAGGGGCGTTACGTGCGTCAAGCGCTTCTACGTCGGCGCGCGCGGAGAGGAGCGCGTCGCTGGGATGCTCGCGCGGCTTCCTGACAGATACCACGTCTTCAACGACTACGTCGTCTCGCCCCGCGTCCACGTCGACCATGTCGTCGTCGGGCCTGCGGGCGTATTCGCCGTCGAGACGAAGTGCTGGAACGGCTCGGTGACGGTCGAGGAGGGCAATGTCCTTATCAACGGAAGGCTGCCCGACCGCTCGCCACTAAGGCAGGTGCGCCGCGAGGCGCAGCTCGTCAAGGCGAAGCTCGCCAAGTTCGGCTGGGACGGCGATGTCACGCCGGTGCTGGCGTTCGCCAGCGACACGTTCCGCGCACACATAGCCGAGGTCAAGGGCGCGGTGATACTGAATTCCAGCGAGCTGCTCAGGAGTTTCGACGCCGAGCGAGTCGTCATACCGCCAGCCGAGCTGGCACGGCTCGTCGGCATAATGGAGAACAATTCATGAAGAATATCTCATTTGTCCTTGCGATGGCCGTCGCGGCCCTCGCGAACGCGGCCGAGGTCAAGCCGCAGCCGTACTACGGGCGCATCGCGCAGCGCGTCGCGGCGATGCTGCCGAACCTGCACGTCCTGCACGAGCCGTTCGACGACGAAATGTCCCGAAGGGCATGGACCAACCTGGTCACGTACTACGACTTCGACCACTCGGTGTTCCTGAAGTCCGACCTCGACGAGTTCGCCAAGCGCGAGACGCTGCTCGACGACGAGCTGAAGGAGGGCGACGTCTCGTTCGGATTCGACGTCTACCGCGTCTACTGCGAGCGCCTGCACGAGCGGATCGACTTCGCGACGAACCTGCTGATGGCGGCGGAATGGGACTTCACGGTCGACGAAGACTACCGCTTCAAGCGCAAGGACGCCCCCTGGCCCGAGACGCGCGAGGACGCGGAGGCCCACTGGCGCAAGCGCATGAAGAACGAGGTCCTTGCGCAGATACTGTCGCGCGAACTCGATGCGGAGGACGATGCGCGCGAGAAGGCCAAGGAGGCGGAGGAGTCCGCCAAGGGCGATGCGACGACCAACGCCGTCGGGTGCGCGACGAACGCGGTGGAAGGCGCGGAGGCCGCGGCTCCCGTGGATGAAGACGGCGAGGAGATCGACCCGAAGCTGACTCCCGAGCAGAACCTCATCAAGAAATACCGCCAGTACATAACCGTGCTCACCGAGCCGGACGAGGAGGCTGTCCTACAGCACTACCTCTCCGCCGTGTCGCGCGCGTACGACCCGCATACGGACTACATGTCCCCGACGACGAAGGAGGACTTCGACATGGGCATGAACCTCACGCTGTGCGGCGTGGGCGCGGTGCTTTCGATGGACGACGGGGCGTTGAAGATTTCCGAAGTCATGCCGGGCGGCCCGATGGCGACGGACGGACGGATCAAGAAGGGGGACAAGATCACCGGCGTCGGACAGGAGGGCGGCAAGGTCGAGGACATCATGTGGCAGCCGATGAAGAAGTCCATCAAGAAGATACGCGGCCCCAAGGGCACGCGCGTCACGCTTGAGATCCAGCCGCGCTCCGATCCCTCCGGCATGACGCGCAAGCTGATCGAGCTCGTGCGCGACGAGATCAAGCTCGAGGACCAGGCGGCGACGGGGCGCGTCGAGACCGTCACGCGCGAGATAGACGGCGCGGAGGTGAGCCGCAAGCTCGGCTACGTGTATCTTCCCGCATTCTACGGGACGATGGACAAGAGGCCGGGCGAGGAGGGCTCGCGCAGCTCCGCGGAGGACGTGCGGCGACTCGTGCTGGCCTACGACTACGAGGGAATCGAGGGGCTAGTCCTCGACCTGCGCGGAAACGGCGGCGGCGCGCTCATAGAGGCGCTTCGCCTTGCGGGCGTGTTCGTGGACAAGGGGCCTGTCGTCCAGACATGCGACCTGCGCGTCCATCCGCTCTACATCGAGCGCGGCAACGAGGCCGCGTTCCGCAAGCCCCTCGTGGTCCTTGTGGACCGTGCCAGCGCCAGCGCGTCCGAAATCGCCGCCGGGCACCTTCGCGACACGGGGCGCGCAATTGTTCTCGGCGACCACACGACGCACGGGAAGGGGACGGTGCAGTCCGTGATGGAGCTCGGCAATCCTCACTTCGGCTCGATGAAGATCACGACGTCCCGCTTCTACAGGATCGACGGGCGCTCGACCCAGCTAAACGGCGTTGCGTCCGACATCTGCCTGCCGTCGCTTCTCGACACGCTCGACATCGGCGAGGACAAGCTGACCTACGCCCTGCCCTTCACGCGCATAGCGAAGCTCGGCTACTCGAAGGCATGGAACGTCGACGAATACATCGCGAGGCTTTCGGCGCTTTCCGAGGCGCGCCGCATGAACGACGAGAGGTTCAAGAAGCACATGGAGAACGTCGCCGCGATGAAGGCCGTGGGAGACCGCGAGTTCGTCTCGCTCGAGCGCGGTGCGCGCAAGGCGATGATGCGGGCGGACCGCGAAATACGCGAGCTAGACGAGAAGAAGGACGGCAAGGACAAGGAAGAGTCCAGGTCGCGCTTCCGCAAAAACAAGACGAAGGACGACGACATCGTCCTGGACGAGGCTTTCGAGATACTGTTCGACCTGATCGACATGACAGGCGGCGAGTCGATGCCCTTGCCGAAGTTCGACTGGTATGAAGCCTTTCTGGGGTACTGAGCCATGAAGATGATCCCTTTTGTCAAGATGCACGGCGCGGGCAATGACTTTGTCCTCGTCAACGACCTCGACGGGTCCTTCCCCATCGAGGACCACCGCAGGATCGCGGCGCTTGCGACGCGCCCCGACGGAATCGGCTGCGAAGGAGTCATCCTTGTGCAGAAATCGGCGCGGGCCGACTTCAGGATGCGGTTCTTCAACCCGGACGGGACCGAAGCCGACCTCTGCGGAAACGGTGCGCGCTGCGTCGCCGCATTCGCCGTCGAGATAGGCGCGGCGAAGGGTCCGTCGATGAAGTTCGAGACTGCTGCCGGCGACGTGGAGGCGGAGATCGTCGAGCCTGGGCTCGTTCGCGTCGCCATGCCGCCGCCAAAGGACCGCAGGGAGGACTTCGTCGTCGCGGGTGTGCCGCACAAGATCGTCCCGGTCAAGAACCTCGCGAAGGTCGACGTTGACGGCGAGGGGCGCGCCATACGGAACGACGAGGAGTTCGCGCCGGACGGAACGAACGTCGATTTCGTGTCTTACCGCCAGCCTGACAGGGCTACGGTTAGGACCTACGAGCGCGGCGTGGAGGCGGAGACGGGCGCGTGCGGAACGGGCGCGATCGCGTCCGCCGTCATCGGAGTCGCGGACTACGGGCTTTCGTTCCCGGTCAAGGTCACCACGGCCAAGGGATACGAGCTCGTGGTCGATGGAAAGTTCGATGGCGACGAGTTTTCCGATGTTGCGCTTACCGGACCGGTCAAGCGCGTTTTCGCCGGTGAATTCGACTGGGACTCCCTCGACCTGGTTTCGGAATGAGGATAGTCGTCCTTAACGGCTGGGCCGCGAGTCCTGCGGCATGGAGCCTTTGCAGGTCGCTCTGCGGCAATGCGGCCGCGAGGGTTTTCTCTTATGTGGAGCAGATGGACGGCGAGCCCGAGCGGTTTATGGATTTGCTTGACAGCAGGGCGGTTGTCGTCGGATGGTCGATGGGCGGCTCCGGTGCGCTGAGGCTTGCGCTGCGGTGCCCCGAGAAGATTGGAGCGCTCGTCCTCGTCGCGGCGACTCCGCGCATGATGGAGGAGAGGGCCTGTGCGAGCGAAGAGCTCTCCAACGCCGACGGCTGCGTCTGGCGAGGAATGAGCGAGCGGCGACTCGCCGCGCTCGAGGCGGGGCTGAAGATGACGAAAGGCGCTGGCTTCTTCGGCCTGCCGGAAGGGCGCCCGAACCCGTTCATGGTCGATAGCGAGCAGAACCTTGCGCGCGGCATTTCGTATCTGCGCGAGACGGACCTCAGGCGGCGGCTTGTCGCGCTGGCGGCGTCCGGCAGGGCGGACTTCCCAGTCCACGTCTTCCAAAGCCTCCGCGACGGGATAGTGCGCCCCGAAAACGCTGCGTTCCTTGCCCGTGTCTTCCCGCAGGCAGTCGTGGAGATGGTCGAGGGAACCGAGCATGCGCTTCCCGTGACGATCCCCGAGAGGATAGACGAGGCGATATTGCGGGCGGCGGGGCAAACTTCATTCCAAACAACTGATGCAGGCACAAGCAAGGAGGGCTGACAATGTCAAAGACATATGTTTCGGCAGATGATTTCCTGGCGGACAGCTGGCGGCTGGCCAAGGCAATCCGCGTCGGCGGGTGGCGTCCCGACTGGATTGTCGGACTCTGGCGCGGCGGAGCATTTGCGTGCGTGTCGGTGCACGAGTATCTCAAGGTGTCCGGCTGGGACGTCCGTCACCTTCCCCTGAAGTGCTCCAGCTACTCTGGGATCGACGCCAGAACGGGGACGGTCGAGCTTACCTTCGCTGCGGAGACATTCGCCAAGTTCGCCCCCGGGGAGAGAATATTGGCCGTGGACGACGTGTTTGACACTGGGCGGACGGCCGAGGCGCTTGCCGAGCGGCTGCGTCCGCTTGGCGTCGACTTCCGCATCGCCACGGTCTACTGGAAGCCGGAGCGCAACGAGACGTCGATGAAGCCCGACTACTTCGTCCGCGACGTAGGCAGCGAGTGGGTCGTGTTCCCCCACGAGATAGAGGGCCTGACGAAGGACGAGATACGCGAAAAAAGCCCCGTGCTCGCGGACCTCCTGTCCGAGCAATTTTTGTAATTCCCCATTTGGGTGATGGCGCGGAACGGAATAATTTGGTAATATATTGGAAAACTAAAAATCAACAAGGAGCAAACCAAGATGCTAACATGGATCGATTGGCTGATGATTGCGGGATATTTCGCCCTGCTGGGCGGCGTAGTCGTCTTCACTATGATGCGGCAGAAGATACAGAGCGGCGAGGACTTGTTCCTTGGCGGGCGCTCGGTCGGATGGCTCGCAATCGGCGCGTCGATCTTTGCGGCTAACATCGGGTCCGAGCATCTGATTGGCCTTGCGGGCTCCGGAGCGGCTGCCGGCCTTTCCCAGGCCCACTGGGAGCTCCACGCGTGGGTACTCGTAATGATGAGCTGGGTGTTCCTTCCATTCTACTACAAGAGCGGCGTATCCACGATGCCCGAGTTCCTTGAGCGTCGATTCGGCGCGAGGGCGCGCTGGATTCTCTCGCTCGTCTCGCTTGCGGCGTACGTCCTAACCAAGATTTCCGTGACTGTGTTCGCGGGTGCGCTCTTCTTCGAGGTGATGATGCCCGAGGTCCAGCTGACAATCGGCGGAACGACGATCACCTCGTTCTGGATCGGCGCGATTGCGACGGTCATCCTAGCGGGCGTGTATTCCTCGATCGGCGGACTTTCCGCGGTCGTCTACACGGACCTCGTGCAGACGGGCATCATCCTCGCCGGCACTCTTTCCGTGACGGCCTTCGCTCTCTACCACCTCGGCAACTCGGGCGTGGCGCTTGCAGACGGCTCGACGGCGCAGGGCATGTTGGACGGCTGGGCCGTTCTGAAGCAGACGATCAAGTCGACGGGCAACGTCGAGCAGTTCGGCCTCTGGCACTCGCTCACCCACAAGACGTTCCCGTGGCTCGGCGTTGCCATCGCGTCCGCCACGATCGGCGTCTGGTACTGGTGCACCGACCAGTTCATCATCCAGCGCACGCTTGCCGCGAAGAACCTCACCAACGCCCGCCGCGGCGCGATCTGGGGCGGCGCGCTCAAGCTTTGCCCTGTCTTCCTCTTCCTCGTGCCCGGCATGCTCGGCTTCGCTCTCTGGCAGAACAACGTCAAGATCGGCGGCGTCGAGTTCCAGTCCCTCATGTACAAGATGGTCGACGGCGCGAAGGTCATCGACGGCGACAAGGTGTTCCCGACGCTCGTCCAGAACCTCCTCCCCGTCGGCTTCCGCGGACTCGTCGTCGCCGGAATGATCGCGGCCCTCATGAGCTCGCTCGCCTCGCTCTTCAACTCCGTCTCGACGCTCTTCACCGTCGACGTCTACCAGAAGCTCAAGCCCGACACCCCGCAGCGCAAGCTTGTCACGATCGGACGCACGACGACCGTCGTCATGACCGCGCTCGGACTCCTCTGGCTGCCGATCATGAAGGCCATCGCGGGAGGCGGTCTCTACCAGTACATCCAGGCCGTCCAGTCGTTCCTCGCGCCGCCTATCGTCGCTGTGTTCGTCATGGGCCTTGCCTGGAAGCGCATGAACCTCCGCGGCGCCGTCTGGGGACTCTCCCTCGGCTTCATCCTCGGCATGTGCAAGCTCGGCGCAAACATCATCTGGGGCGGCGCCGACGGCTTTGCGTTCATCCAGGACTTCTACTTCTCGGGAATCCTCCTTGCGGTCTCGATTCTCATCGTCGTCGTCGCGTCCCTCACGGCTCCGGCTCCTGACGCCGCCCATACGACGGGCCTTACCTTCGCCGGACTCGATCCCGAGTTCAAGAAGGAGAACCGCGCGAGCTGGAACTGGATCGACGTCCTTGGATCGACGGTCGTCGTCGGCTGCGTGGTTGCCGCGTACGCCTACTTCTGGACCTGGCTCGACTAGCGCGCCAGCTACAGCTGCTCATGAACGCCGAAGCGCCCTTACGGAAAGTCAACGGGGCGCTTCGGCGGTTTCTTTCCAGGGAGGCGGAAGTTGTTTTCAACCTTGAGCCGCGAGACGACCCGCGTGACGGACTCGGCCCATTTCTTCCAGCCGCCTGGACAATACCGCTTGCCAAATGCGTAGATATCGCCCTTGTAGTTGTTTCGGACAGTTCCCGCCGCCCACGAGCCCTGCACATAGAACGACTTGAAGCCGTCCTGGTAGCGGTGCGCAGGGTGCCCGCTGTTCATCGGGCCCCCGATGCCGAACTCAAGGCCGGGGCGTCCGTTCTCGTGCCTGCGTATGGCGGCTAGCAGCCACGTCGATTCGTTGTCGAGGTCGTAGTTCACTGCGATCTGGCGGATCATGGCCCATTCGCGCGCGGACAGGAGCGGACCTTTGCCCTCCGCGGAGCTGAGTTCGCGCCCAAACAGCCCTGAGGCGGAAGCTACGACAGCCCCCGCCAAGACGATTGACCTGTATATTCTTGATCTCATATCCTACATTCTAGCAAAATGCGGCCCGTTTGTCCAAGCCGCTGTGCATTTGGTATAATGACAGGCTGTGAAATCAGTACGTCCATATATTGAAATCCTCAAGCTGTCATGGCCGCTGGCGATGGGCATGGTCAACAACGCGGCGATGCAGTTCGTCGACCGCGCGTTCCTCGCCAAGCACTCGATGGCCGCATTCGAGTCGGTCCTCCCGGCCTGCACGCTCTCCTGGGTCTTCGTCGGGTTCTTCCAGTCCATTGTGGCTTATTCTGGCGTGTTCGTCGCGCAGTACCATGGGGCGCGGAACCCTCGCATGTGCGCAGCAAGCCACAGGGCGGCGACGATGATAGCGTTTGCATCAGGCGCGTTGCTGCTCTGCCTTCTGCCTGTCGCGAACTGGATACTCTTCAAGACCGCGCCGTCGCAGGAACTGCTGGAGATGGAGCGGACATACTGCGGAATCTGCATGGCGGGAGGCGTCTTCGTCTGCGCCCAGATGTCCGCCGCGTCATATTTCACCGGACGCGGACGCACGGCGATCGTTTTCTGGGTCAACCTGCTGGGCAACGTTCTCAACATAGTGCTCGATCCGTTCCTCATATTCGGGTGGTGCGGACTCCCCCGCCTCGGCATAGCAGGTGCCGCGTATGCGACCGTCTTCTCGATGGCCGTCCAGTGGATCGCGCTCTCGGTCGCCGCGGCGCGGCAGATCCGCCGCGACAAGGATGGCGAAGCGACAGAGCCGCTGCACCGGTTGATTTGGCGCATCCTGCGCTACGGCGTGCCGTCCGGCGCCTACAGCATCCTTGGCATGCTGTCCTTCACGGTCTTCGTCTTCGTGACGGAAAAGGTCGGAGACGTCGCATTTTCCGCCTCGAACGCCGTTTTCACAGTGAACTACCTTCTCTATGCTCCGATGGAGGGATTTGCCATCGGCGCGCAGACTCTTGTCGGACAGGCCCGCGGACGCGGGGACAACAGGCGCGCTCTGGTGTCCGCGCGGCGGACCGTTCTGCTTGCGGCTGGAATAGCCGTCTTTTTCGCCGTCGCCACGCTTGTGCTGTGCCGCCCGATCCTCCATCTCTTCGCCCCGTCGGATCCCGCTGCGCTGGGGCAGTTCATGTCGCTCGGGTTCAAGTTGTTCCTTCTGATGGGATGCTGGCTTGTGCTTGACGCGGTGGACACGGTTCTTTGCGGTGCGCTGCGTGGCGCGGGCGACACGAAGTTCGTGATGTGGTGGATGACGCTGTGCGCGTTTGGCGTCTGGCTGCCGCTCGTGTGGGTCGTCTCCGCGTTCCGCTTCACGATGCCCATGCTGTGGTCGACGACGGTCGTCTACGTGCTGGTGCTGTTCGTCGGCTCGTACGCAAGGTGGCGGCTCGGCGGCTGGCGGAAGATAAAGCTAGTCTGACGTCGAAATGAATACGTGCTTTGCGCTGGCGCCGTCCGGCGCCTCAAGCCCAAGCTTCGCCAGCACTCGCGCGGCCTGCCTGGCGACGGCCTCGGACGGCTCTATGACTTCTGCCTTGCCGGAAGCGACCTTCTCTATGACGGACTTCAGGTGCGGAAAGTGCGTGCATCCGAGCACGATCTTGTCCGCCCCAGCCGCCATCAGGGGCTCGATTTTCCGCCGGACGATGTCTTCGACGCGGCTGTATTCGTCCGCCGGGAGATCCTCGACGCGCCTGCCGCGAAGGTTCTCCACTTCGGTTACGAATTCGTCCGCTACCGTCGCGATGACCGTGACGTCCTTCGCGAACTTGTCCTTCGTCTCGCGGTAGAGCCTGCCGCCGAAGGTGCCTGCCGTCGCGAGGACGCCGACGATGCCGGTCTTGGACTTTAGGGCCGCGGGCTTGACGGCGGGTTCGAGTCCGATGAACGGCAAGGGGGCGAACTTCTCGCGCAGGAAGTCGATGGCGGCTGCCGTCGCGGTGTTGCACGCTACCACGATCATCTTGCACCCGAATTCGCCGAGGAGGCGGCGCGTGTTCTCCTCCGACAGGCGGATGATTTCGGCGGAAGGGCGGTTGCCGTAGGGACAGTTCGCGCTGTCCGCGATGTAGACGGTGGATTCGCCGGGGCATCGCCGCAGAAAAGCCGCGTGGATGCAGAGTCCGCCGTAGCCCGAGTCGAAGAAACCTACCGGCGCGGCGTTCATTTCTCGAGCCTGTTCCTTGCGCACGCCGAGCCGATGCCTGGGATCGCGCCTGATTTTGTCACTGAGACCTCTGCCGAAAGCACGCCGTCGAAGGAGAGGCAGGCCCTTGCCGCTATCAGCGCGGCGCGTTCGATGAGCTTGCACTTGGCGTCGACCAGCGCGCTGCGCACAGTGTCCGCAAGGGCGACGTAGTCGACTGCGTCCGCCAGTTCGTCAGTCTCGGCCGCGCGGTCGCAGACCTGAAGCTTCGCGTCCACTGAAAGCCGCTGGATCATCGTCCGCTCGTAGTCGCGCTCGCCGATGATGCAGTCCACTTCGATTCCGTTGATGGAAAGTTCCATTATCTTCCGCTCCTTGCGCGAGAGAACTCGCATCCGCAGTAGCTCTGGCGGTAGAGCCCGAGTTCCGCAGCGCGCCTTACCGAGAGCTTGAAGCCCTCGCGTTTCTTGAAGTCGATCTTGAGGAAGCGCTTGTCGTCGCTTGAAGAGAATACGACCTGGCTTGGCTTGTGCGGCGAGACGGTGAGGGATGTTGTGAATGCGTCGCACCCGAGGCGCTCGGCGGCCTCGGCCGTCTTCGCGAGGTTGTAGCGGAAGCAGCGCCTGCACCGCTCGCCGCGCTCGGGTTCGTTTTCATACCCCTGCGCGACTTCGCGCAGCCATTCCTCGTGGTCGTAGGGAAGGGGGACCAGCTCCGCCGACTCGGCGTTGGCGAGGATGCGCGCGGAGTCAAGGCGCCGCTCGTACTCCTCCTTCGTGTCGATGTTGGAGTTCGCGAAGAAGAGCTTGACGGAGTGTCCCTCCGCCTTGAGCCTCGGCGCGCATGCGCTTGCGCAGGGTCCGCAGCAAGTGTGGAGCAGGACTTTCATTTCACGATGCCCCATTCCCTGAGCGGCGCGACGGGGAGCCCCATTATGTTCTCGCGCTCGCCCGTGAAGGATTCGATCAGCATGTCGCCGCTAACGTCTATGTCGTACGCGCCAGCGCGGTCCAGCGGCTTCACGCGCGCGATGTAGGCTTCGATTTCGGACGGCGAGAGCGGTCGGAACGTCACGTCGGAGCGGCATACGGCGGACTTCCCGTCGAACGCGACGCCTGTGAAGACGGTGTGGGTCTGCCCTGCGAGTTCTGAAAGGAACCGCCGCGCTTCGTCGAGGTCGCGGGGCTTGCCGTATATCTTGCCGTCGAACCAGACTATTGTGTCCGCGCTGAGGACGTTTTTCGCGCCCGCCGGGGCTGCGGCGCCCTTTGCGAGGGCGTTTTCGCGCACGGTGCGCTCAGGATCTGACGGAATGCTCGATTCCGGCGCATCCGTCCTTGCGACGGAGAAGTCGACTCCGAGCGAGGCGAGGATCTTCGCTCTTCTGGGGCTTCCGCTTGCCAGTGTCAGTTTCATGCGTATTTCCTGACGAGGATCCCCGTGACGACGAGAGCCCAGCAAATCCCCGCGCCGAAGAAGGTGCAGAACACGAGCGCCGAGCCGATGTCCTTGGCGCGGCCCGAGAGCTCGTGGTATTCGAGGGAGATGCGGTTTACGACGGTCTCGATCGCGGTGTTGATGATTTCGGCCATCAGCACCATGAAGACGGAGTAGATGAGCAGCGCGCGCTCGCACCACGTGACGGGCATGAGCGCGGCTGCGACCGTTGCGGCGACGAAGACGACGATGTCCGTTCGGAACGCCTTCTCGCCGAAGAGGACGGCGCGGAAGCCGCGGACAGAGTATTCCGTGGCCCTCCTCAGTTCTTCGGGCGACTTCAGCTCGGTTACCGTCTTGATGTTGTCGGTAACCGTCTTTATGTTGCCCGTGACCGTCTTGATGTTGTCGATCAGCCTGTGCTGTTGATGCTTTCCCATGCCAATATTATACCACAATGCCGCGCCGACGCGGTTTTTCAGGGTCATTTTGTGGTATAATATCAATCAAAGTAGGAATTTCCGCAAAAGATGAACAACGACAGCAAGAAAAGGGTGGCCGTCCTGATGGGCGGCGTGTCAAACGAGAGGGAGGTGTCGCTAGTAAGCGGCGCCAATGTGTCCAAGGCCCTGAAATCGACCGGAAAGTACGACGTCGTCGATGTGGTGCTTGATTCCGAGGATATTTCCGCCGTTCCGCAGGGGATAGATGCCGCCTACATCGCGCTTCACGGCGGCTGGGGCGAGGACGGCGGCGTTCAGGAGGCGCTGGACCGCCTCGGCATACCATATACCGGACCTGGCGCGGAGTGCTCGCGCAGGGCCATGGACAAGATTGCGACGAAGCGTGCGCTCGACGCTGCCGGCGTGCCGACGGCGGAATGGATCGCGCTCGGCAGGGATGACGTGATGACGGCCTCTCCCTTCGGCTATCCCGTCGTCGTAAAGGCCCCTCGCGACGGCAGCTCGGTCGGCGTATACAAGTGCATGGACGACGCGCAGTTCGCAAAGGCCGTCGAGGATGCAAGGCGCATTGACGCAGCGGCTGGCAACGCCGGCGAGGCGATTGTCGAGCGGTATGTCGACGGACGCGAGACCACGGTCGGCGTGATAGACGGCGAGGCTCTGCCCGCGATCGAAATCGTCGCCAAGGGCGGATGGTACGGATACGACGAGAAGTACAATTCGGACGAGACACGCTATCCGTTCCTCTCCGACAGCGGCAACGCTTCCGACGCCGCGCTCGAGGAGACTCTGAAGAAGGTCGCCCTCGCCGCCTATGACGCCCTTGGATGCCGCGGCGTGGCGCGCGCTGACTTCAGGGTCGACGGCGAGGGGCGTCCATTCGTCCTCGAACTCAACACTTCCCCCGGCTTCACTTCGCATTCGCTCGTGCCCAAGGCAGGGATGAAGACCGGGCTTACCTTTGCGGAGGTATGCGAGCGCATACTTTCCGCTGCAACTTTCGACAGGCGATGAAGAAGAACAGGAAGAACAGCACACTTTTCAACTCGATGTGGCGTCCGCTCCGCTTCGGCGAGTACGGCTCAACCCAGCGCATTGTCATTGGCGTGGTGTCCTTCGTCTTCCTGACCGCGCTAGCCATCGGGTGCTCTTGTGCGTACCTCAGGCTCCGCGACGCGTGGGAGAGCCAGTGCGTGCTGCTCGACTACACGCGGCAGGTCCACGTCTCGGGGTGCTCCAAGGTGCCCGTCGACGTCCTTCTCAGGAAACTTTCCCTTACCAACGGCGTCAACCTTGCGCGCATCGACTTCGCGGCGAGGAGGGAGAAGATACTTGAGGACTATCCCGAGCTTCGCACCATATCCGTCGAGCGCCGCATGCCTGACCACGTACTCGTCACCGTCGAGGAGCGAATCCCGATCGCGCGCATCGACGTCAAGGACGGAAACCAGCCCGGCAGGGTCGTCGACACGGCCGGCGTGGTGTTCCGGCGCATACCTGGGACGAAGATACTGCCCTGCATCCGCGAGCGGAAGACCGCGCTGAGCCAGAAGGGGACGCGCCTGACCGGGCGCCTCCTGGCGGCGCTGAAGCTCGTCTGCATGTGCGCCGAGAGCGAATTCGCCGACATGCGCCTTGCCGAGGTCGACGCCACGCACCAGGACTACCTCGTGGCGACCCTCGGCAACTCGGCGACGGTCAAGATCAAGTGGGAGGGGATGGACGACTCTTCGCCGACCTCGCAGGCCTACCTGCGCAAGACGCTCCAGAACGTCCACCATGTCCTGACGTCGAGGCTCGACGGAGGCGCCATGTCGTTCAACGCCACCGTGCCAAACAAGGTATTCGCGGACACGAAGGATCCGATAAAATGACGAACATCTACGCAGCACTGGAGATAGGGACTTCCCACACGACGCTTGCGATCGGCGAGGCCGAGACGGGCGGTCGCCTCAAGGTCACGTGCCACGCGCGCATTCCGTCCACCGGTGTCAGGAAAAGCCAGATACTCGACCTCTCGCAGGCTACGGTGTCGGTTCGCAGCGTCCTGAAGGAGATCGAGCGCAACCAGCAGGAGCACGGTCTTTCCATCACGATCGGAAACGCCTTCCTCGTAGTGTCAGGGCAGCACGTCCAGGTCGAGCCCTGCCAGGGTTCGGTGCAGGTCGTAGGCGCAAAGGTCACGGGCGAGGACCTTGAGAACGTCGCGCGCGCCGTCCGCTCGATGCCGATCGGGCGCGACCGCGAGCTCCTCGACATCGTGGAGCGCGCCTACTCGCTCGACGAGCTCGGCGGCATACAGTCCCCGAAGGGCATGACGGGGCGCGTCCTCAAGCTCGACACGCTCCAGATTCACGCCGACGCCAACCGCATCAACGACGCGAGGACTGCCGCGGGCGAGGCGCACCTCGAGCTGCGCGACCCCCTGTTCGCCGCGACGTGCGCAGCGGACGCGACGCTTACGGACGCCGACAGGCGCAACGGGACTCTCGTGCTCGACCTGGGCGGCGGATCGACGGGATACGCCGTCTACTCTGACTCGTACCTTGCCGCGGCCGGCGTGCTGGGCGTCGGCGGAGACCACATCACGAACGACATTTCCCATGCGTTCCAGACGACAAACGCCCAGGCCGAGGAGCTGAAGGTGACCGAGGCGTCCGCCGCGATCGGGCGCAACGGGACGGGAAGGGTGAGGATACCTGGCTCGACCCCGCTTCTCGAAAAGCGCACGATCTCGCGCCACGCGCTCGACACAGTCGTGAACGCGCGCTGCCGCGAGATAGCCGAGATGATACGCGAGGCGCTCGAATACCACGGGCTGGACCACCGCCTCCACGGCGACATCGTGCTCACGGGAGGCGGCGCCGAGATGTCAGGCTTCGCCGAACTCCTTTCGCGCGAGCTCGGCATGACGACGCGGGTCGGCGTGCCGTCCAACGTCGACGGACTCGACCGCCTCGGCAACGCGTCGTCGTTCGCCGCCATAGCCGGCGCGCTCATGTACGCCCACCGCAACTACGAGGAGAAGAGCTTCTTCCAGTCACTTTTGGGGGTCTTCAAGAAATGAACTCTGAATCGACGATACTTCTGATAGGGGTCGGCGGAGCGGGCTCCGCGATGGCCAGGGGCGTCAGGCGCGCGTTCGGCGAGGGCCTACGCTACCTTCTCGTCGACACGGATGCGTCGACGGGGCGCGAGGGCGAGCCGTTCGTGCTGCTCGGGGGCGGTCGCCTCGCGGGTCACGGCGCCGGCGGAGACACCGTCGCGGCCAGCCTCTCCGCGGAGGAGTCGGCATCTTCCCTCGACCAGCACATCGAGGGCGTGCGGCTCGCCGTAGTCGTCACGGCGCTCGGCGGCGGCACGGGCGGAGGCGCAACGAGCGAGATCGTAAAGCACCTTGACTCGCTTGGAATCCCCGTCGTCGTTTTCGCGACCACGCCGTTCACATTCGAGGGCGAGGACCGCCTGCGCAACGCGCGCGGCGTAATGTCGCAAGTCTCCGAGTTCGCCGCGTCGACGTTCTTCATGCCGCTCAACGACCTTGTCGCCGGAGAGGACAACATGGCCGAGGCCCTGAAGCGCGCCGTCGACACGCTTGCATCGGCGGTCACTCTCTTCTGGCGGCTCGTCGGCAAGCCAGGCTACATAAGGCTCGACGTCGAGCGCCTGCGCAAGCTCGTGAAGGGCGCTGGACGCGGCCGCTTCGCCGTCGCGACCGCGAACGGCGAGCACCGCGCCGACAAAATCGTCGTTTCGCTGACGCAGTCGCCGTTCCTCGCTTTTGGGTCGTCGCCCGTGAGGTCGATCCTCTGCGGAATCCTCGCCGGAGACGACCTGCGCCTTTCCGAAGTCGGCAAGATTGCTGGCGGACTCCAGACCGCCTTCGGCGAGAAGAGCGTGTTCGAGCTGGCGACGGTAAACGACGAGGCGACTTTCTCGGGGCGCATCTCCGTCGTCGCGATGCTCTTCGAGGCCGGCTTCGCGCCGCGCCCCGAGGCGGATGCGTCGCCTTTCGCGCTCTCGGCAGAGGATCGCAAGCCGCAGCCTTCGCGCCCGTCGCGCAGGGCCGCGAAGAATCCGCTCAGCCAGGGTCCGCAGGGGCGCGGGAGGTTCAACAACGTCGCGCCGACGATATGGCACGGCATGGACCTCGACACGCCGACGTACCTGCGTCAGGGCATAACTCTGGAGTTCTAGTTCGGGCATGGGCGCGAGAGACGGACATGTCAGGGTTCTTCCGATCCACGTCGCGAACAAGATCGCGGCGGGAGAGGTCGTGGAGCGCCCCGCATCCGTCGTCAAGGAACTCGTCGAGAACTCGATCGACGCGGGCGCGCGCAACATCCGCATCACGATTACCCAAGGAGGGCGCCGCCTCGTATCCGTTCAGGACGATGGATGCGGGATGACGCGCGACGACGCCGTCCTTTCGCTAGAGCGCCAGGCCACTTCCAAGATACTCGACGTCGACGACATAGAGCGCATCGACACGCTCGGCTTCAGGGGAGAGGCAATACCGTCCATCGCGTCCGTCTCGCGCTTCACGATCACGACGCGCCGCGCGGAGGCGGACGAGGGGACTTTCGTGCAGGTAAACGCGGGGACTCTGGCGGAAGTGCGCGCGGCAGGGTGCCCGCCGGGGACTCTCGTCGAGGTGCGGGACCTCTTCTGCAACGTCCCCGCCAGGCGCAAGTTCCTGCGCGCCTACGCGACGGAGGAAATGCACGTCAAGTCGATTTTCACCGTCCACGCGCTCGCGTATCCGCAGATCGGATTTTCGCTTGCGGTAGACGGACGCGAGCTCTACCGCCTCGCGCCTTCCGCTACGCTTGCCGAGCGCATACGCGAGATGTTCGGCGACGACTATCTCGGCATGATGTCCGTCCTCCCCGAGACGGACGTCGACGGCGTGAGGGTGCGCGGCTACATCGAGCGCCCCAACCCCGCCGCGCCATCGCGCCGCGAGCAGTACGTCTTCATCAACGGCCGCCCCGCAACCGCGCCATCCGTCGCGTATGCGCTCAAGACGTCCTACCCGCGCCAGCAGGGCGACGTGCGTCCCGCCGCGATCATCTTCATCGACACCGATCCTTCCGCAGTCGACGTCAATGTCCATCCCACGAAGCGCGAAGTCCGTTTCCGCGACAACAGCGCCGTGAAGAACGCGCTTTCCGCCGCAGTCGAGGCGGCGATACGCCCGGCTGCGCCTTCGCAGGCCCATGTGCCAGCAACGGCGCCAACGCCGGCGCCTGCGCCAGCACCGGTGCCTGCATCGGCGCCAACGTCTGCGCAAGCCCAGTCGCCTGCACCGACATCGTCGCCCTCGCATGTTCCTTCGCTTGTGCCTTTTTCGACTGGACGCGAGCTGGCGACGCCAGCAGCCCCGGCTCCATCCGTTCCATCGCCAGCGCCGGCGCCTGTGCAGGTCGAGTTCGCGGTCGACCCAGGCTCTGCGACGGCGAAGCCGTGGAAGTACTTCCGCTATCTCGCCTATACGGATTCGGGCTATCTGCTTGTCGAGACGGACGCCGGAATCGTCACCGTCAACCCTGTTGCCGCTCGCGAGAGGATAGTCTACGAGCGCCTCCAGGATTCGCGCGGCGCGCCAATTTCCCAGACGCTGCTCATTCCCGAGACGGTGAAGCTTCCGCCTGCCGAGGCGGCGCGCATCAAGGCGTCGCTGGACGCCGTGGCGTCGACGGGGTTCGCCATTGAGGAGTTCGGGCGCGACGTTTTCAAGGTCGACGCGGTGCCGCTGGAGCTGCAGGACGTGTCCGTTTCGGACGCGCTTTCCGCGATTGCGCGCGACCTTGCCGAGAACCCTGGCAGGCGCACGGGGGAGACGTGGCGCAGCGACCTCGTCGCGAAGTCCGTCGCGAAGAGCTGTGCGGGGCGCATCGCGAAGCTCGACGAAAAACTTGGCGTCAAGCTCGTCGAGGAGCTCTCCGCATGCCGTTCCCCCTACGTCACGCCGCGCGGCAAGCCGATCATGCTTTTCCGTTCGACGCGGGAGCTGCGTCGCCGCTTTGCGCAGGAGTAGAGATGAAGCGCCTCGCAGACATTTTGCTTGTTCTCTTGTTCATGCCGCTGTGGCTTCCGCTCCTTGTGGTCTGCGCGGCGGCGGTGGCGGTTTTCGACGGACGCCCCGCCATGTTCTTCCAGGAGCGCGCGGGGCTTGGCGGACGGGTCTTCCGCATGGCGAAGCTGCGGACGATGCGGCCGGGCGCGGGGACGGACCGCGAGCGCACGACGAGGCTTGGCGCGTTTCTGCGCGCGACGTCGCTGGACGAGCTGCCGCAGCTTTTCCACGTCCTGACCGGCGCGATGTCGCTGGTCGGTCCGCGCCCGCTTCCCGCGGCGTATCTGCCGCGCTACATCGGGGACGAGGCACGGCGCCACGAGGTGCGGCCGGGGATCACGGGCTGGGCGCAGGTGAACGGGCGCAACGCCATCTCGTGGGAGGAGAAGTTCGCGCTTGACGTGTGGTACGTGGACCACCGTTCGCTGTGGCTCGACGCGAAGATACTGTTCATGACGGTGTTTGGCGTCCTGCGCCGCTCCGGCGTCAATTCCTCCGCCTCCGACACCATGCCCGAACTCCGCCCCGACGCTTCCGCTTCAGCGCGATAGCCGCCAGCAGGCATAGTGCGCTGAAAAATGGTATAATATAATACTATGAGTGAAGAAAATCTTGCAGGAAACGAACCGGTAGAGGATGTCGCCGCCGCGGCGGCGCTTGAGGACATCAACATCGAGGAATCGATGTCGAGGGACTACATTGACTACTCCATGAGCGTGATCGTCGGTCGCGCGCTGCCTGACGTGCGCGACGGCCTCAAGCCCGTCCATCGCCGCTGCCTTTTCGCGATGCACGAGCTTGGCAACAACTGGAACACCAAGCACGTCAAGTCCGCCCGCGTTGTGGGCGAAGTCATCGGCAAGTACCATCCGCA
This sequence comes from Lentisphaerota bacterium, assembly GCA_015061665.1. Lineage (GTDB taxonomy): Bacteria > Verrucomicrobiota > Kiritimatiellia > RFP12 > UBA1067 > UBA1067. The sequence continues at coordinate 26,613 of SUWC01000004.1, read as the reverse complement.
CGGCGACAGCTCGGTCTACGACGCGATTGTCCGCCTTGCGCAGGATTTCTCGCTCCGCCTTCCCCTTGTGGACGGCCACGGAAACTTCGGCTCCATCGACGGCGACCCGCCCGCGGCAATGCGTTACACGGAAGTGCGCATGCAGAAGGTTACGGAGGAGCTCCTGGGCGACCTGGAGAAGGACACCGTCGACATGATGCCCAACTTCGACGAGACGCTCGAGGAGCCGACCGTCCTTCCCGCGAAGCTCCCAAACCTCCTCCTCAACGGCTCCAGCGGCATTGCCGTCGGCATGGCGACGAACATCCCGCCACACAACCTCGGCGAGCTCTGCGACGGAATCGACTACTACGTCGCGAACCGCGAGACGTGCACCGTGGACGACCTCATGCGTTTCATCAAGGGGCCCGACTTCCCGACGGGCGCGGAGATATGCGGGCACAACGGCATCGCCGCGATGTACAAGCTCGGGCGCGGGCAGCTCACGGTCCGCGGCAAGGCGACCGTGGAGAGGGACAAGAACGGCCGCGAGCACATCGTCATAACCGAGATCCCCTACGCCGTCAACAAGTCCGAGATGATCAAGCACATGGCCGAGCTCGTCAAGGACAAGGTCATCGAGGGCGTGAGCGACATACGCGACATCTCAGGCGGACACACCAAGGACTCCAAGGGCGGCGGCTCCAAGGGCCGCAAGATGACGGAGGACGACATCTGCATCGTCGTCGACCTCAAGCGCGACGCAGTTGGCGAGATCGTCCTAAACCACCTCTACAAGCATACGCAGCTCCAGACCACTTTCGGCGCGATCATGCTCGCCATCGTCGGCGGACGCCCGAAGGTCCTGAACCTGAAGGACTACTGCAAGTGCTACACTGACCACCGCTTCGACGTCATAACGCGCCGCACGCGCTTCGAGCTCAAGAAGGCCCAGGCCCGCAAGCACATCGTCGACGGACTCCTCCTCGCGATTGACAACCTTGACGAGGTCGTGCGCATAATCCGCTCGTCCAAGACGCGCGACGAGGCCAAGGCGACGCTCCAGGGGCGCTTCGGCTTCACCGACCTCCAGGTCAACGCAATCCTCGAGATGCGCCTCTACCAGCTCGTCGGACTCGAGCGCGACCGCCTTGCCGAGGAGCTCGCCAAGCTTCTCGCCGCGATCGCCGAGTACGAGGCGATCCTGGCAGACCCCGAGAAGGTCTACGCGCTCATCAGGCAGGACCTCGCGGACATCAAGCTCCGCTTCTGCGCCAAGGAGGACGCACAGCGCCGCACCGACATCGTGGACGACGCGAGCGAGGTGTCCGTCAAGGACCTCATCCCCGACGAACCGTGCGTCATCACGCTCTCCAACCGCGGCTACATCAAGCGCGTGCCGCTCACCGAGTACCGCGAGCAGCGCAGGGGCGGCCACGGCGTAAAGGGCGCGCAGGTCAAGGAGGAGGACTTCATCCGACTCGTCTTCGTTGCGGAGACGCACGACGAGCTCATGTTCTTCACCAACACCGGGCGCCTCTTCCTGAAGGGCGCCTACGAGATTCCTGAGGCGCCCCGCACGAGCTTCGGGCGTCCGCTCATCAACCTCCTGAACCTCCAGCCGGGCGAACAGGTCCTGGAGCTGCTGCCGATACGCTCTTTCGACGGCGATGTAGACGTGTTCTTCGCGACGCGCAACGGAACCGTCAAGAAGACGCTTCTCGGCGAGTACAAGAACGTCAACAAGGCCGGCATACGCGCGATCAACATCGAGGAAGGCGACGAGCTCGTCGAAGTGCGGCTCGTCAAGCCCGACGAAGACGTAATAATGCTGACGAAGAACGGCAGGGCCATGCGCTTCGCGGCGACGGACGTCCGCAGGATGGGCCGCACGGCCACGGGCGTGCGCGGCATCCGCCTCCTCGAAGGCGACCGCGTCGTCTCGCTCGACGCGGTGAACGACGAGAAGACGCTGTTCATCGCGACTGAGAACGGATACGGCAAGCGCTGCGAGTTCAAGGACTTCACGCGCCACGGCCGCGGCGGGCAGGGCATGATCGGCATAAAGGGCGCGGACCGCAACGGCGCCGTCGTCGCCGCGCATGCCGTTTCTGAGGACGAAAACGTCATTTCGATCACGAGCGACCAGCAGATGGTCCGCAGCTCGGTATCCGACTTCAGTGTACAGGGACGTATGGCGCAGGGCGTCAAGCTCGTCCGCCTCTCGGAAGGCGCGACCCTGGTCTCCGTCTCCGTCTGCGAAGGCTCGCAGGAGGAGGACGGCGGCGAGGCCTCCGCTCCGGCCGAAGCGCCGTCCGCGCCCGAATCGCCCGAAACCCCAAGCGAGACGCCTGCGCAATGACGCTGCGCGGCATTCTCGCCTCGATCTGCTCCGCCGCTGCGCTTTTCGCATCGGCGGCGGAGCAGTCCGTGGACTACGCGAACCTCCGCTTCGACCCGGTTGCCGCTGCGGAGGCGGTGCCGCTGATCGTGGAGGGGCTTCAGATCTTCGCTAATGTCAACCGCCGCATGGCCGAGCACGATGCCGAGCTCGCGAAGCGCGGCATAGCCGAGGAGCCGGCGTCCAAGGCTGCCCTTCGCTACTCCGTCAACACAGGCCTTGCGGGCAACCTCCTTTTCGACGAATGGGGTGAGATATACATCGACAGGCGCTTCATCACGAAGGAGGAGATGCAGACGGTCCGCAAGATCGAGCTGTTCGTCCGCAAGCACTTGATCCAGCCATTCCAGCAGGCCTCCGGCATAAAGCCCCCGCCGCCGCGCGCCAGGGCCGGCGGGAAGGGGCTTCCGGTGTTCCGCGGGTTCGAGGACGCGCGCTACCAGCAGCACGACGCGCTGATAGCGAAGATGGTGGCGGACTTCAACGCGAACAAGGCCGAGTGGTGCGGAGGCACGCCGGAGCAGGCGAAGGGAGTCGCAAACGTCACCGCCGCCCTTGTAAAGGCGCACATGATCGAGGAATCCGGAGGGAACGGACCCTCCTCCAAGGCCGCGTGGCTCGTCGACCCGCTTCAGGTGAACGTGCCGGGCGACTGGGGGCGTGAGAAGGAGCTTGTCGGACTGACCAAGCCGTCGAAACGCAACGAGGGCAGCGTCGAGAACAACATCCGCGCCGCGATAAAGTACCTGTCGCGCAAGGGGTTCGGCGCCAGCGCGCGCCCCGCGGCGGAGCGTCCCAAGGGCTTCTTCGACGGCTGGCCGAGGGCGCTGCAGCGCTACAACGGACGCCGCGACCGCACGGCGACGGACAGGTGGTACTCCGAGGAATATTCCGAAAAGATAGTGAAGCGCGCCTCCGATCCGGAAACTTTCGTGCCGATCGAGATAAAGACAAAGAAACGCTGAGCTGAACGCAGAGGGTAAATCAATGTCACAGGAATGGAACATCAAGTCCCGCGCGCACGTGTGCAGCTTCTGCCAGAAGCCGCTAGTGGACCGTGCGCCGGTCGTCAGCGCGCTAAAGGAGACGCCGAGCGGATACGAGCGCTTCGACTGCCATCCCGAGTGCTGGAAGGCGGCCGAGAGGGACTGGACGCCGTTCTCGCAGTGGGACGGGGTTTACTTCGCGCCCGTCAGGGAAGAGAAGAAGGAGCCGCTCAAGAAGGAGGACGCGGGCGAGCTCCTGCGCAAGCTCATGACTCTGGACGACCCCGCGATGAAGAACGTCATATACGTGCTCACCGTCATGCTCGAGCGCGCGAAGATACTCGTCGAGAGGGATTCAAAGGAACTTGAGGACGGAACGATCAGGCGCGTCTACGAAGACCGCAAGAACGGCGACACGTTCGTCATACTGGACCCGCGCCTGAGGCTGGAGAACATCGGCGGCGTGCAGCAGCAGGTCGTGGCTCTCCTCTCCGGCACAAAGACGCTTGGCGAAATCGCCCAGGACGAGCAGGAGGGACAGAATGCCGAAGCGGAGTCCGCAGCAACTTGAGGCGCTGCGGCTCGTCGCCGCCGGACGCTTCGTGCCATGCCTAGTTCGGGAGGACGACGGATGGCACGCGCGGTGGCGCCCCGACGACGGGACGGAAAACATCTGGCTGGACGAAATCGTCCGCACCGCGTCTGCGACGCCTTTGACGCGCGACGCCGAGAAACAGCGCCACGAAACCCTGCACGACGCGTGGATGATGGCGCTCAGGAGCGAGACGGGGCTGGTGGTCTGGTCCGACGCCGAATGCGAGAAGTTCGCGGCCGAGCTCGAGGAGTGGAGCGGAGCGGCGACGCTAGACGTCGAGGCAAGAAGGTCGATCGTGTTCCGCTTCGCCGTGGTGGGCGAGGATGGCTTTGGAATAGAGTGCGACGCCCCGAGGGGAAGGCGCGCCTTGCGCGCACTCGGGCAGGCCGCGTATGTGTACGGTCCGCTGCGCGCGCTTTCGGCGCAGCGCGGCGAGGAAGGCGACGGCTCGGCTACGCTTCGCGTCGCGCTTTCAAGAGGCGAGGCGGAGGCTTTTCTGCGGACAGGCGCGCGCGACCTTGAAAACGCAGGCTATTGCGTCGAGGGATGCGACCTCGAGGCGAAGATAACCGCCGAGGCGGAGGTGTTCGATCTCCAGACTGATGAAGGAGGCCGGCGGCAGGAAGACGGCGGGGAGGATGCGGACCTAAGGGCAAGGGTGTCCGTCAGGATCGACGGCGAGACCGCAACCGCAGAGGAGATCAGGTTCATGCTCGAGCAGGGGTCGTCCCTGGTGTATTTCCGAGACCGCTGGATCGAGGTCGACCGTGCGCTTCTCCGCGAGGCGCTCAGCGCGCTGGAGAAGGGCGCGGGCGGGCGCATTTCGCGTACGGCGGCGATTGCGTTCATGCGAGGGATCGGGGCGTTCGGGCGGCTGGAGATCGAGGAGGCGAAGGCGCACGGATGGCTACGGGGCCTGCTGGGGCGGCTTGCGGAGTCGGGGCGACTGCCGGACCTCTCCGGCGCGGCGAGGATCGACGGCTTCAGCGGCGAGCTGCGCGACTACCAGAAGCGTGGCTTCGCGTGGATGAAGATGCTGACCGACAACGGATTCGGTGCGCTGCTTGCGGACGACATGGGGCTTGGCAAGACGGTGCAGGCGATTGCGTGGGCCGTGGCGAACAGGGTGCGCACGCTCGTCGTCGCGCCACTCACGCTTCTGGGCAACTGGCGGCACGAAATCGCCGCGTTCGCCCCGTCGCTCAGGGTATACGTCCATCAGGGCGACATGCGCCACCTTGCGAGCGGATTCAGGCGTGCTGCGGCGGAGTCGGACGTCGTGCTGACGAGCTACACGCTTCTCGTGAAGGACCACCGGGAGTTCGCGGAGACGGAATGGGGGGCGATCGTACTTGACGAGGCGCAGGCGATAAAGAACCCCGACACCCGCGCTGCGTCGGCGGTGTGCGCACTTGGCGTGAGGAGGCGCGTTGCGCTTACGGGCACGCCCGTGGAGAATTCGGTCGCGGACCTCTGGAGCCTGGAGGAGTTCCTCAACCCCGGGTTCCTTCCTGACCGCAAGGCGTTCGCCGACAGGTTCGTCAAGCCGCTTTCGTCCGACCCCCTTTCGCCTACGGGCAGGAGGCTGCGCCATGCGCTAGAGCCGTTCATACTCAGGCGGCTGAAGAGCGATCCCGCGATAGCGGCCGAGCTGGGCGAGAAGCGCGAGATACGAGAATACTGCGACCTGACGAAGACCGAGCGCGCGGCGTACGAGGCGGCGCTAGCGGACTACCGTGCCGGCGAGAAGAGGCAGGGCGACGTGTTTGCGCTTATCACGCGGCTCAAGCTCGTCTGCGACGGCGTAGACGACTTTGCGCGCGGTTCGAAGCTCGCCCGACTTTCGGGCCTTATGGACGAGATATTTGCCGCGGGCGAGAGCGCGCTCGTGTTCACGCAGTACGCGAAGGTCGGCGCGATGCTGTCCGACGAGCTGTCCGCGAAGTACGGCTCGCGCGTCTCGTTCATGCACGGCGGGCTTTCGGCGGCGAGGCGCGAGGAGGAGATAGCTCGCTTCAGGCAGAGCGGGTGCAGGGTGTTCGTCCTGTCGCTCAAGACGGGCGGCTACGGGCTCAACCTCGTCAAGGCGACGCACGTCATACACTTCGACCGCTGGTGGAATCCCGCCGTCGAGGCCCAGGCGACGGACCGTGCGCACCGCATCGGCCAGACGGGCACGGTGTTCGTCCACAAGTTCATATCGGGCGGTACGCTGGAGGAGCGAGTCGACGCGATTCTGGAGCGCAAGTCCGCCGCCGCGCTGAACCTCGTCGAGAGCGGCGAGTCGTTCCTCGCGTCCCTCCCGCGCGACGAGTTCGAGCGCAGCGTGCGCCTCGACTGAGGCACTGCCCCCCGGTTGTAAAAAAGCGAATTTACCCCATTGCGCGCTACTCCGATTTTTGATATACTACCTTTTACTCTTTGCAAAAGGAGGGTTGCGATACGGGCGAGAAACACCCCGTCGCGTCGTGACCGTCGGGTAAAGCTCGCGGTTACGGTGTAGCCGCGAGCCTTGTTTTTGCAGGGTGGACTGGGCTGAAACTCAGTCGCGAGCGTCGGATGCCGCAGCATGGATCCGGGTCCGCCAACTCCTTGAACAAGGTGAGCGGGCATTTCGCGACCGTGGAGGCGCAGGAATGAAAGGGCCCGCGAGGGCGAAACTAAAAAGTTAAGGAACAAAAGATGCAGCAGCAGAAAGTCCGCATTCGCCTTCAGGCGTATGATCACCGCGTGCTCGACCAGGCAGTCGGCGGGATCATAGACACTGCCAGGGGGACGGGTGCGCAGGTGGTGGGGCCGATTCCGCTCCCCACGCGTGTCGAGCGTTTCACGGTGAACCGTTCGCCGAACGTCGACAAGAAGTCCATGGATCAGTTCGAGATGAGGACGCACAAGCGCCTTCTCGACATTGTCAACCCGACCGCGCAGACGATCGACGAGCTCAAGAAGCTCAATCTTCCTGCGGGCGTCGACATCACCATCAGGGTCTGAGGAGGTTGACATGGAAGGATTGATAGGCAAGAAGGTCGGAATGACCCAGGTCTACGACGCGGACGGCAAGCGCACGACGGTCACCGTCATCGAGGTTGGTCCGTGCCCCGTTGTCCAGGTCAAGACACTCGAGAACGACGGCTACGTCGCGGCCCAGCTTGGCTTCGGCGAGCAGAAGGTCAAGCGCCTTACGAAGGCGGTTGCGGGTCATCTCAAGAAGACGGGCGGGCTTGAAGGCGGTCTTCGCATCCTCAAGGAGTTCGCTCCCGAGGCCGGCGAGGAAGTCAAGGTCGGCGACGTCATCACGGTCAAGAACTTCGAGGGCGTCAAGTACGTCGACGTGACCGGCACGACGAAGGGCCGCGGTTTCGCGGGCGTTCTCAAGCGCTACAACTTCGCGGGCGGCAACATGACGCACGGCGGCCACTCCAAGCGCCGCACGGGCGGTCTTGCGGCGCGCGACCTCCCCGGCTGGATCGAGAAGGGCAAGAAGATGCCCGGCCACATGGGCGATGTCAGCCGCAAGGCGATGAACCTCGAGGTCGTCCAGGTTCGTCCTGAGGACAACGCGCTGCTCGTCAAGGGTTCGATTCCCGGAGCTCGCAACGGGACGGTGTTCGTCCGCAAGTCCCTGAAGAACAACGTGATCGCCTTCAAGGCGCAGAAGGGGGCTAAGTAATCATGAGGAAGATTGACATTACAGTCGACCAGTCCGTGCTGACGCTCGACAAGGGCGAGCAGGCCGTCAAGGACGCGGTCACCGCGATCCGCAACGCGATGCGCGCGGGCACTGCGTGCACGAAGTCCAAGGGCGAGGTCGCCGGCTCGAACAAGAAGCCGTGGAAGCAGAAGGGCACGGGCAATGCGCGCGCCGGCTTCCGCCAGTCCCCGGTCTGGCGCGGCGGCGGTGTTGCGCATGGTCCCAAGCCGCGCGACTACTCGCAGAAGGTCAACAAGAAGGTGATGAAGCTCGCGTTCGCGCGCGCCGTCTCCGACAAGCTCGTCTCGGGCGACGTGATCGTCGTCGACAAGTTCGAGTTCGAGGCGCCCAAGACCAAGCTCATGGCGGCGCTTCTGAAGTCGCTCGGCATCGACCGCACGGCCGTCATCGTCCAGAAGGAGGTCGACGACACCGTCGTTCTCGCCACCAGCAACCTGCCGCGCATCGACTACTGCACGGCCCAGGCGCTTGACGTCTACACGGTTCTCGCGAACCGCAAGCTCGTCTGCGACCAGGCCGGATATGATGCGCTCGTTGCGCGAATCGCCAAGTAAGGGGAAACGCAATGACGAAGGAAATCATCAAGAAGGTTCTCGTTACAGAGAAGGGTACCGGCCTTGCGCTTCAGAACCGCTATGCTCTTGAAGTCGCGCCTGACGCCCGCAAGCCGCAGATCGCTGAGGCCGTCGAGAAGAAGTTCGGCGTGCATGTCCTCGCGGTCCGCACCATAAACGTCAAGGGCGGTCTTCGCTATATCCGCGGCACGCGCCGCGCCGTTGCGGAGTCCACCTGGAAGAAGGCGATCGTCACCCTCAAGGACGGCGAGCGCATCGAGCAGGTCTAAGGAGACTTAAGCAATGGCACTCAAGACATACAACGCCCGTTCGTGCGGCCAGCGGTTCCGCCAGTCCGCCACGTTCGAGGAGATAACCGAAAAGCGCCCGGTCAAGAGCCTGACGAAGGCACTGCGCAAGAAGGCCGGCCGCAACAACCAGGGCCGCATCACGACGCGCCACCACGGCGGCGGAGCGAAGCAGCGTCTGCGCATCGTCGACTTCAAGCGCACGAAGTTCGACGTCGAGGCGACGGTCAAGGACATCGCGTACGATCCTACCCGCAGCGCCTACCTCGCCCTCATCGAGTACACTGACGGCGTCAAGAGCTACATTCTTGCGCCCGAGGGGCTCAAGCCGGGAATGAAGGTCAAGAGCGGTCTCAACGCCGAGGCCACTGTCGGCAACTGCCTGCCTCTCGCCCAGATTCCGCTCGGGCTCATGGTCCACGCGATCGAGCTCGTCCCCGGCGAAGGCGCCAAGGTCGCCCGCTCGGCCGGCAACGCCTGCCAGATCATGGCCCGCGACGGCGACAAGGTCACGCTCAAGATGCCTTCCGGCGAAGTCCGCATCTTCAGCGGCCGCTGCCTCGCGACGGTCGGTTCTGTCGGCAACAAGGACTGGTCTTCCATCAAGCTCGGCAAGGCCGGACGCAAGCGCCACATGGGCATCCGCCCGACGGTGCGCGGCGTCGCGATGAACCCTGTCGACCACCCGATGGGCGGCGGCGAAGGCCGCACGTCCGGCGGCAGCAATCCTCGTTCCCCGTGGGGCAAGCTCGCCAAGGGCGGCAAGACCCGCGCGAAGAGGAAGGCGTCCAACAAGGTCATAGTCAAGAGGAGGAAGTAATTCCATGGCACGTTCTCTCAAGAAGGGACCCTACGTGGAGGAGAGCCTCCTCCGCAAGGTCGAGAAGATGCAGGCTGCCGGAAAGAAGCAGCCGATCAAGACGTGGAGCCGCCGTTCGATGGTGCTCCCCGAGTTCGTGGGCCTCACGTTTGCGATCCACAACGGTCGCCAGCACATGCCCATTTTCATAACCGAGAACATGGTCGGCCACCGTCTCGGCGAATTCGCCCCCACGCGCACGTTCAAGTCGCACGGCAATTCCGCCGCCAAGGCCGAGAAGAAGTAAGGGGTAGGAAATGGAAGTAACTGCTATTACCCGCAATGCGCGCATGTCGGCCTTCAAGGGCCGTCCGCTCGCCCGCGCCTGCCAGGGCCTCACGGCCTCCGAGGCGCTCAAGGTCGTCGAGTTCTCGTCCAAGAAGGCCGCCGAGATCCTCCGCAAGACGATTCTTTCGGCAGTCGCGAACGCGACGCACAACAACGGAATCGAGAACGCGGCCGACATGAAGGTCAAGCTCTGCGTGTTCGACGAGGGTGCGCGCATGCGCCGCTACTGGCCCACGGCCCGTGGCTCGGCCCATCCGATCGCCCGCCGCCTGTGCCACTGCAAGGTCGTTCTCACAGACGCCAAGTAAGGAGTAAACAATGGGACAGAAAGTCAATCCTATCGGGTTCCGCATTGGCGTCAACCACGCCTGGGGCAGCCGTTGGTTCGCACCCAAGAAGACATTCGGATCCTACCTCGTCGAGGACCAGAAGATCCGCGAGGTCTGCAAGAAGAAACTGGTCGAGGCAGGCATCTCCAAGATCCTCATCGAGCGCTACCTCAGCCGCGTGCGCGTCACGCTGTTCTCCGCCCGTCCGGGAGTCATTCTCGGCCGCAAGGGCGGCGACGTGGACGCGATCCGCGCCGAGCTCGCCAAGATGACGGGCAAGGAAGTCTACCTTGAGATCAAGGAGGTCCAGGGCGCAGACGCCGACGCTCAGCTCGTCGCCGAGTCGATCGCTCAGCAGCTCGAGCGCCGCATCGCCCTCAAGCGCGCGATGAAGCGCGCGATGAAGGTCGCGATGGACATGGGCGTCGACGGAATCAAGGTCCACGCCTCCGGGCGCATCAACGGCGCGGAGATCGCCCGCGTCGAGTGGAGCCGCGAGGGCAAGGTGCCCCTGCACACGCTCCGCGCAAACATCGACTACGGATTCGCGGAGGCAAACACCACGGCCGGCAAGATCGGCATCAAGGTTTGGATCTGCAAGAAAGAGGGCTTCCAGCCCCGTGCTCCGCGCGGCGAGCGCCGCGAGCGCCGTGAACGCGGAGAAAGAAAGGAAGGTAGGTAAGCCATGCCGCTGATGCCTAAGAGAGTAAAGTTCCGCAAGGTTTCGAAGGGCAACCGCGCCGGTTACGCCACTTCGGGCACGGAGCTCGCATACGGCGAGTTCGGCCTGAAGGCGCTGACCCGCGGGCTGCTCACCGCGACCCAGATCGAAGCGTGCCGCGTCGCCATCAATCGTGAGATGAAGCGCAAGGGCAAGCTCTGGATCCGCGTGTTCCCCGACAAGCCTGTAACCCGCAAGCCTATCGAAGTCCGCATGGGCGGAGGAAAGGGCAACCCCGAGTTCTGGGCGGCCGTCATCCTCCCCGGCAAGGTTCTCTTCGAGGTCGGCGGCGTCAGCGAGGACGTGGCCAAGGAGTGCCTGCGCCTCGCCGCAACCAAGATCGGTATCCACACCAAGTTCATAACCCGCGCAGGAGTCAAGATCTAATGAGCACGGAAACTGAAAACCGCGGGGCGCGCAAGGTCCGCAAGGGCGTCGTCGCCTCGAAGATGGGCGCGAAGAGCGTCGTCGTGAAGGTCTCGTACCGCGAGCGCCATCCCGTGTACGGCAAGGTCGTCACGCGCACCAAGAAGTACCACGCGCACGACGAGGCCGACACAGCAAAGGTCGGCGACGTCGTGACAATCATGGAAACCCGTCCGATGTCGGCAACCAAGCGTTGGCGCATCGTCGCGAAGTAAGGGAGCATACGAAATGCTACAGGAACTCTCAAACCTCGTGGTTGCGGACAACACAGGCGCCAAGCGCGCCATGTGCTTCCGCATCCTCAAGCAGCGCAAGGAGTATGCGCACCTCGGCGACGTCATCCGCGTGGCCATCAAGGAAGCCTCTCCGACCGGTTCGATCAAGAAGGGCTCAGTCGCGACGGCGGTCATCGTCCGCACTGGCCAGCCGATCCGCCGCGAGGATGGCTCGACCGTCCACTTCGACCAGAACGCGTGCGTTCTCGTCGACTCGAAGCTCAACCCGATCGGCACCCGAATCTTCGGGCCGGTCGCCCGCGAGCTCCGTGACAAGAACTACATGAAGATCCTCTCCATGGCCCCGGAAGTGGTCTGAGAAGCAGGGAGCAAAAAGTCATGTCTATCGCAAGAATCAGGAAAGGTGACACGGTCATCTGCATCAGCGGAAACGACGCCGGCAAGACCGGCAAGGTTACCAGCGTCGACCCCAAGAAGGGTACGGCGATCGTCGAGAAGCTGAACGTCCACAAGAAGGCGATGAAGCGCACGGAGAAGACCCCGGGCGGCATCATCGACATTGAAATGCCCATCCGTCTCTGCAAGCTCATGCCGTACGACGCCGAGAAGAAGTGCGGTACGCGCGTGAGGATCGAGGAGCGCGACGGCAAGAAGGTCCGCGTCTCCGTCAAGAGCGGCAAGGTCCTCTAAGGTAAGGAACAAACATCATGGCAAGACTCAAAGACGAATACGCGAGCCGCATGGTCCCCGAGCTTGAGAAGAAGCTCGGCACCACGAACAAGATGCTCGTTCCGCGCCTTCAGAAGATCGTCGTGAACATGGCCTTCGGCATCGTCTCAAAGGACGAGCAGAAGCAGCTCGTCGACGAACTGACGGCGATCACCGGCCAGAAGCCCTTCCTCTGCAAGGCCAAGAAGTCCATCTCGAACTTCAAGCTCCGCGAGGGAATGGTCATCGGCGCCAAGGTCACGCTCCGCGGCGAGCGCATGTGGGAGTTCGCAGACCGCCTCATCTCGGTCGCGCTTCCCCGCATCCGCGACTTCCGCGGCGTCTCCAACCGCGGCTTCGACGGCAGGGGCAACTACACGCTCGGTCTCAAGGAGCACTCCATATTCCCCGAGCTGCTCGAGACGTGCCCCGCGCACTCCGGCATGGACATCACGTTCGTGACGAGCAGCAATGACAACAAGGCCTGCAAGGAGCTTCTCAACTCCATGGGCATGCCGTTCGCAGGGAGGAACTAACAATGGCTAAGCAGTGTCTCATCGAAAAGCAGAAGAAGGCCCCCAAGTTCAAGGTCCGCGCCTACAACCGCTGCCAGCGCTGCGGGCGCCGTCACGCCTACATCCGCAAGTTCGGCATCTGCCGTCTCTGCTTCCGCGAACTCGCCGTGGCCGGCCTCATCCCCGGCGTCACGAAGGCCTCGTGGTAAACAAAGGAAAGGAATCATAGAAATGTCAGTCGATCCCATTTCCGACATGCTCACGTCGATCCGCAACGGAATGAAGGCGCGCCTTCACTCCGTCACGGTCCCCGCGAGCCAGCTCAAGGGCGAAATCGCCCGCGTCATGAAGGAGGCCGGTTACATCTCCGACTTCGTCGTGACATCGGAATTCCCGAAGAAGATCGTGATCACGCTCAAGTACTCCGACAGGGCGGTCCCCGCCATCACGGAGATCAAGCGCATCTCGAAGCCGGGTCTCCGCAAGTACGTATCCGTCGCCGAAATCCCCGCCGTCCTCGACGGCATGGGCCTCGCGATCCTCTCCACCTCGAAGGGCGTCATGTCCGGAGCGGCGGCGAAGAAGGCAAGGCTCGGCGGCGAAATCATCTGCACAGTCGCATAACATCAGGAGTCAAAGACAATGTCTCGAATCGGTAAAGAACCCGTCAAGATCCTCGATGGCGTCACGGTTTCCGTCGACGGCCAGAAGGTGACGGTCAAGGGCAAGCTCGGAGAGCTTTCCTACACGATGCACGACGGCATCACGGCGAAGGTGGAGGACGGCAACGTCAAGGTTGCATGCGCCGACGACAAGGTGCTCGGCAACTTCCACGGACTCGCCCGCGCGCTGATCAACAACATGGTGGTTGGCGTGTCCTCCGGCTACACCAAGACGCTCACGATCGAGGGAACCGGCTTCAAGGCCGTCCTCAAGGGCAAGGAGCTCGCGCTTTCGCTCGGCTTCGCCTCCCCGAAGATCTTCAACGTTCCGGAAGGCATAACCGTCAAGGTCGAGAACGACGGACTCAAGGTCGTCGTCACGGGCATCAGCAAGGACGCAGTCGGCGAGGCAGCCGCCCGCATCCGCGCGTTCTACCCGGCCGAACCCTACAAGGGCAAGGGCATCAAGTACGAAGGCGAGCACATCCGCCGCAAGCAGGGCAAGAAGGTCGCCTAACGGCGCAGCAAGGAGAAGACAGAAATGTTCAATCGCAAAGTTCAGCGCCAGAAGAGGCATCTTCGCCTTCGCCAGCGCGTTGTCGGGACCGCCGCGCGTCCTCGCATGTCGGTCTGCGTCACGAACAAGCACATGTACGTTCAGTTCATCGACGACGAGGCGGGCCGCACCCTCGCGCAGGCCAACTCGCTCAAGGAGAAGAACATCAACGTCGCAGTCGCGAAGAACCTCGGCGCATCGGCCGCCGAGGCCGCGAAGGCCGCTGGCATCTCCACGGTCGTCGTCGACCGTGGCGGCTTCAAGTTCACTGGCCGCGTGAAGGCCGTCGTTGACGCCGTCGTCGAAGGCGGCATCAGCATCTCCGCCAAGAAGGAGGACAAGTAATCATGGCTATGAATCGCGACAAGCGCAACGAGCAGGCCGAAGACGCCCTCGACGAGCACACCGTATTCATCAACCGCTGCGCCAAGACCGTCAAGGGCGGACGCCGCATGAGCTTCTCCGCAGTCATCGTCGTCGGTGACAAGGAAGGCCGCGTGGGCGTTGGCTTCGGCAAGGCCAACGAGGTTTCCGACGCCATCCGCAAGGGCGGCGAGGCCGCGCGCAAGGACATGCGCAAGGTCACGCTCCACGGCAAGACCATCCCGCACGACGTCGAAGGCGTCTGCGACGGCGGTCGCGTCATCCTCAAGCCCGCGCCCGACGGCACCGGCCTTATCGTCGGCGGCGGCATGCGCCCCGTCCTCGAGGCGGCCGGCATCCGCGACGCGGTCGGCAAATCGCTTGGCTCCAAGAACCGCCTCAACGTGGTCAAGGCCACGATGAACGCTCTCATGAAGCTGCGCAGCGCCGAGGAAATCGCCGCAATTCGCGCCTAAGGAGGTATAACAATGGAACTCAGCAACCTTACCAACACCCCTGGATCCCGCCAGCGCCGCAAGCGCGTCGGCCGCGGCTGCGGTTCGGGCCTCGGCAAGACCTGCGGCAAGGGCCAGAAGGGCCAGCAGAGCCGCAAGGGCCACAAGCACAAACTCCAGTTCGAAGGCGGCCAGATGCCGCTCGTCCGCCGTCTCCCGAAGCGCGGCTTCAACAACGCCCGCTTCAACGCCAAGGCGCTCGCCGTCAACGTCTCCGACCTCGAGAAGAAGTTCGAGACCGGCGCGGAGATCACGGTCGAGGCTCTCGCCAAGGCTGGATTCAGCGACAACAAGAACCCGAAGGTCAAGATCCTCGGCAAGGGCGAGCTCACCAAGAAGTTCGCCGTCAAGGGAGTGCCCGTGTCGGCCTCCGCCAAGGCCAAGATCGAACAGGCCGGTGGTTCCGTCGCCTGATTCTGACAGGCAACGACAGACAAAGCCGTCTTCCCCCAGGAAGGCGGCTTTTCTGTTTTTTCACGCCTTGGGGGTTGCCTTGTACGATAGAAAATAGTATACTTTAAACATCATGAGTTCAAAGTCATTCTTCAAAGCTGGATGTATTGCGTTCGCCGCGTCGTTTGCCGCAGCGCCGTTTTCGTTCGCTCAGGAGGCCGAACAGGCCCCCGCTGAAAACAAGGTCGACGAGGCTCTTCAGTCCGAAATCAGGTATGTGGAGGCCTTGATCGAGTACGGATTCCCCGATTTTGCGGAGCCTGTGATCGCGGCCACGAAGAAGAAGTGGCCCGAGGCGGATACGCTCTTCTTCGCGATTGAGATCCGCGGCATGCTCTCGCTCGGGAAGTTCGACGAGGCCGAGAAGAAGGTCGCGGCGCTTCCCGACCGGAGGAGCTCGAAGTTCTGGGCGGCCCGCCTCGAGATAGCGAACAACTACTTCGCGCGGGGCAAGAAGAAGGAGTGCTCCGACATCTACAACGAGTTCTTCAAGGTTTTCCCGACACCGCCCAAGGAGCTGCGCGATTTCTACCTCCAGGCTTCCTACGCCTACGGGCAGCTCCTTCTCGGCGACAAGCGCCTCGAGGAGGCGGCTCAGCGCTACGAGGGCCTGCTAAAGCAACTCAACAAGCGCGGGAGCGACGAAGACGCCAACACATGGTGCAACGTGGCCTGCGAGACGGCCGAGATATACCTGCGCCTCGCCAGGGAGAAGCCTGACGTGAAGGCGCGCGGCAAGTACCTCGATCCCGCGAAGAAGCTCGTCGAGCAGCTTCTCTGGGAGCAGGACAAGCCGGTCTACTTCGGCCGAGCCATCGCGATGAAGGCCCACGTCGAACTCCTGAAGGGAGACGTCGCCAAGGCGCAGGCCACGATCGACGACTACATGGACCAGCTCGCCGAGCTCCACAAGTCCATCGTCGAATTCGACCCAGACGGGCGCCAGGGCCTGCTCAGGCAGTCCCCGATGCCGCAGTGCCGCTACATGCTGGCCGAGATGCTCTGGAACGAGGCCCAGGCCGAGTACAAGAAGCCCAAGCGCGACGACGAGCGCGTCAAGAGCCTGCTCTTCGGCGAGAAGAACAAGCAGAGCGGCAAGCGCAACGGGCAGGGCGCCTACAACCACGCGCTCAACGTCTTCGTCAAGTACCCCGAATGCGCCTGGGCGGCCTCGGCCGGCGCGATGGAGAAGGCGATCGCCGGGTTCGCGACCGAGAAGTACGGCGCGAACATCAAGAGCAGGGTGACGGACGAGCAGCTCGCGAAGGTGCGCGAGATGCAGTTCCGCGGCGCGCACGGCAAGGTTGCGGAAGGCGACTACGAGGGGGCCCTTGCGGACTTCTCGGCGGCGCTCGCCGGCTTCCCCGAGGGCAAGGAGTCCGTCCAGGCCATCGAGGCGATGATCTCCGCCTACACGAGCCTCATGCTCCGCCGCAAGAACGACCCCAAGGCCGCGGACTGGCGCCTTGACTGCGACGCAATCGAGGGATATCTCGCCGAGCGCTTCTCCATGCTCAAGGACCGCGCGGTCATGACGCTTGCAGGCGACGCGGTGCTCCGCGTTGCGGCGGCCGAGAAGTCCCGCGGCGAGATCGCTCGCGCCGACAGGCTCTACAAGGATTTCCTGATGAACTACCGCAACCACGTCAACGCGCCCACGACGGCGGCGGCGATGGCGGGCGAGGCGCAGAAGGAGAACAAGTTCGCCGACGCGATAGCGCTGTGGAAGATTCTCGGCGAGTACTACCCCGATTCGCAGTACTACGCGACGTCGCTCGCCAACCTGGCCGTCTGCTACGAGAAGATCGGCGACCGCAGGGCGGCAATCGAGTCCATGACGGCATACGTCGGCGCCGAGAAGAACTTCCTCCGCCAGACGCAGGCGCAGATGAACCTCGCCCAGATGTACCAGAAGGACGGCCTGGACATGATCAAGGCCGCCGACACCAACGAGGTGCCGGAGCAGGCCGAGGCGCTCCTCAAGCAGGGCAGCGCGCAGATCATCCGCGGCATAAAGCAGTTCAAGGACTTTGCGGCGAAGGCCGACCAGGCCCTCGCGGACCCGACCGTGTCTCCGGGGGACAAGAAGCAGTACAGCGAGCTGAAGGAAGGCGCGCTTTACCTCTGCGGCGACTGCTGGGCGCGCCTCACGAAGCCGGAGGACAAGCTCGAGATGTACCGCAAGCAGTCCGTCGCCTGCTTCGAGGACTACGTCAAGCAGTTCCCGAACGGCAAGTACGCCAAGGCTGCATACGTCAAGCTCGCCGCGACGTACGCCGCGCTTGGTGACAGCGACAATTCGAAGAGCGCCCTCGACCGCCTCAGCAAGGAGTTCCCCGACGCAGACGAGACGAAGAACGCGAAGCCGCGCCTCGCCAAGCTCCTCATCGAGATGGGCAAGACGCGCGAGGGAACCGAGATCTACGCCGAGATGCTGAGGCTCGACGGCGCGTATACGGCCCAGCAGTTCCTGAACGCGGGAGACGCGCTCATCGACGCGAAGAGCTGGGAGCAGGCCAACATGGCGTTCGAGAAGGCCGTCGCGAAGGCCGGCACGAACCAGCTGACGACGGTCGCGCGCGCCCGCATCGGCCAGGCCAAGTCCCTCTACAAGCAGAAAGCCTACGCCGAGGCGCGCAACGCCATCGACGCGATGCTGGAGGACGACCGGCTCTCCAAGCTCTCCGTCGCCGCGGAGGCGAACCTCCTCATGGTCGAAATCGCGTCCGAGCAGGGCAAGACGGAGAAGGACGACACGCTGCGCAAAAAGCACTTCGGAGCGGCCATCGCGGCTGTCAAGAAGCTGCGCGGCTACTGGAAGCACAAGGAGCAGTGGGAGCAGGACAAGGTGGACCTCATGTCCGCCGACGTCGTCATCAGGCGCAAGATCGCCGAAGAGAACATGGACCTCAAGGAGCAGGCGCGCGAATCGTGCGCGAGCGCCGTCAACACGCTCAAGGCGTTCATCCAGTCCCACAGGCCGGACGATGCGCATCCGTTCGACAAGATGGTCGCGGGCGAGCTCGAGAACCTCGAAAACGCCTACTCCAAGGTCGTGCCGCTCCTTGCGGAGCTTGGCGACCAGGGCGACAACGTCCTCAAGCTCGGCGAGGAGTACCTCACGCTGTTTCCGAACGGCAAGGCCAAGACCGAGGTGCAGAACGCCATGAACCAGGCGAGGGCGTCCGGCGCGACAGTCGAGCCGGCGGCCGAGCCCGAAGGAGCAGCCCAGGAGGCGCCCGCCGCACCCGCACCCGCGGCGGAATAACAACAACAACGATAATTTCGAAGGAGAACCTACGTCATGAACAAACTCGCAGCAGCGGCGCTCGTCGCCATCGCAACATCCTCTCTCTGGGCCATCCAGGGAACGATATCCACCGAGACGGACCGCAAGTCCGGCGACATCAAGTGGCAGGGACGCCAGAAGTCCTACCTTCTCACGTACAAGAAGGGCAACACCAACCTCCAGATGGAGTTCCCCCTCGACAGCGTGACGTCTCTTGAAATAGCCAAGCCCGCAGGCTTCGACAAGGCCGTCGAGATGGTGCAGAAGGGGCAGGGCTCCGGGGCCATCCCCGTCCTCGACAAGATCGTCAAGGAATACAAGATGCTCCATTGGGACAAGCCTGCCGGCCGATACCTCGTCGAGGCGTACCTTGCCGCCAACCGCGCGGATGACGCCTACAAGGCCGCGCAGAACATCATCATGGAGGACAAGGCCGCCGCCTACTCCGGCGAACTCGCCCCTGCCTACTGGCAGACTCTCCTCAAGCTCGGCAAGAGCCAGCAGCTTGAGACCTGCCTCAAGAAGGCCGTCACCACCGGCGACCGCGCGGCCAGCGCGGAGGCTCTCCTTGTCCGCGGCGACATGGTCATCAACCAGGCCGGCGAGACGCCCGAGGCCCTCAGGCAGGCCCTTACCGACGCCTACCTGCGCGTCGCGCTCATGTACCTCGACGAGCCTTGCCGCCAGGTGCGCGCCGACGCGATGATGCGCTGCGCGTCGTGCTTCGACAAGCTCGGCATGGCTGCCCGCGCCGAGGCGATGCGCGCCCAGTCAAAGGCGCTTTAACAGTAGTTTACCGACAAGGTCAAAACAAACCTAACTTACACAAAAACCTTACACAAAAACAAAGAAAAGGGTAATCAAATGAGCAAGCTCAAAAATTCATTGGCGGCAATCGCTATCGTAATCGGGACGTGCACGGCGCCAATCGCGGCGGTTTCGACGTTCGGGCAGGAGCTCACGACGGACGACGGGACGGTTGTCAACCAGGACACCAAGGGCAACTCGTCCAGCAAGGGCGGCGGTTTCTACGACATCGTCTTCGGCTCGGGCACGGTCGGCATGCTTCTGTGGTTCGCCCTCTTCGGCGACGGCGCGCTTGCAATCTACTTCGCAATCGACTGCTTCATCCTCATCAAGCCGGACAAGCTCATGCCCACCCGCCTCATCGACAAGGTTCAGGAGGCAATGGGGCAGGGCGACATCGTTGCGGCCATGGAGGCCTGCCAGAACACGCCCTCGTCGATGTCCAACATCCTCGTTGCTGCGTTCCAGCACGTCGAGGAAGGCTTTGACGTGATCCAGGAGGCGGTTACGGCGGCGTCAGACCTTGAGCAGGAGAAGCTGATGCAGCGCCTGAACTGGGTTTCGGTCTGCGGCAACCTCGGACCGTCCCTCGGACTTCTCGGTACGGTGCAGGGCATGATCCTTACGTTCCAGGCCCTCGCCTCGGGCGGCGCCGGAGACGCAGCGGCACTTGCAAGCTCGATCGGCCAGGCACTCTGGACGACCGCAGGCGGCCTTATCGTGTCGATTCCGTCCATCACGATGTTCTATGTCCTCCGCAACAAGATGAACCGCCTCGTCCTTCGCATGACCGCGGTCACGATGGAGTTCCTCAACGGACTGCGCAACGTGTCCGTCGAGGGCGAGGGCGAAGGGGCTGCCGAGGAAGTCGCCCAGTAATTCCAAGGCCGTGACCGGCAATTAGGAATACAGGACCAGACAATGGCAAGCAAGTCAAAGGAAAACCCCCAGCTCGACATGACGCCGATGATCGACGTCGTGTTCGAGCTCATCATCTTCTTCGTCGTCACCCTCACGGAGGCGCAGAGGAAGGATGAGACGATCGAGCTGGAGAACGGGCAGCACGGCATCGTGCTTACGCCCGACGAGCTGCCGCCCGAGCACATGCAGATCGACATCGCAAGTGTGGACAAGAGCGGCAAGAAGCTCAAGACCCCGCGAATCTCGATGGGCGACAGGACGCTCACGAAGGAGCAGGTCTACGAGCGCGTGAAGGCGAGGTACGACAAGCTCAAGCGCGAGTTCCCCGTCCTCATCCGCGCTGACTTCGACACACCCCACAGCGCCGTAAGGGACGTCATGGACGCGTGCACGAAGGCCAAGATTTGGAAGATTTCCTTCATGGCCATCGGCGAGGACAAGACGAACGAGCGCAAGCGCCTTAAGAGAGTGAGGCACTGACATGGGAAGAAGACCTCAAGAGAATCCGTCGCTTGACATGACGCCGATGATCGACGTCGTGTTCGAGCTGATCATCTTCTTCGTCGTGACGATCAAGCAGGAGGATCTGTACACCAAGCTGAACGTGAACCGCCCCGCCCCGGCGTCAGGCCCTTCCTCGGAATCCGACGACATCACGGTCACGATCGAGATCGGCCGCAGGTTCGACAACAGCGCCCAGGGCGTGATCATCTACAACAAGCGCGAAGTCAGCCGCAAGGAGCTCGACAACAACCTGAGGGACATCGCGCGCACGTCGACGAAGACCCCGATCATCGTCAAGTGCGCTACGGACAGTCCGCACAAGGCGCTTGTCGACGTACTCGACATCTGCTACAAGAACAAGCTCTACAGCGTGAGCGTGTTCACATTGTAAGGAGTGCTTCAGCATGAGCGAAGAAGTGATATTCGAGGAGGGCATTGACCTCGAGGCCATCGGGAAGCAGTATGAGGAGAAGGGCATCTTCACCCGTCTCGGCATACTTTTCTCGGGCATCAGCAAGCCCAAGAACACGCGCGAGTACAAGGAAGCCAGAATTGAGCTTCAGCGTCTCGCCGCGCCGTTGATCGCCTTTTTCTCGGTGACGATGTTCGTCATCGTGCTGATCGTCGTCACGGCGATCCAGGGAACGAAGAAAGAGGCGTTCGAGGTTACGGTTGCCGAGGTCGAGGAGGACACGACCGAACTCGAGGAGCAGATCGACGAGCCTCCGCCGGACGACATCGAGCCTCCGCCCATGGAGGAGGTTGAGATCGCCGTCGACACGCCGACCCCCGGTCCCGTAAGCCAGATAGCGCCCGTCGCGGCTCCGCCATCGCAGCAGGTCTCTGTCAAGCCCGCCACGCAGGACACGGTTGCGTTCGTCGACTCTCCCGTCAAGATGAAGTCGATGACAGGCTCTCGTACTCCAGGCTCGATCGGCGCGGCAACGCGCGGCGGCGCCGGATACGGCGACGCTATGACCGAGGCGACCGTAATGAAGGTCCTCTGGTGGCTCAAGGCACGTCAGGACAAGGACGGCGGCTGGGGCGGCGGAAGCTCCAAGCTCGCCAACACGGCCCTCGCCATGCTGACGTACCTCGCGCACGGCGAGTACCCGGGGTCGCCTTCGCCCTACCGCAAGGACTTCGGTCCCGTTGTTGAAGCAGGCATCCAGCACCTCATCAACAGCCTTGACAACTCCAAGACACCAGTCAGGATGAAGGGCGCGGACGGCAACGAGTATGCGTTTCTCATCGCGACGTATGCGCTCTGCGAGGCGTACGGCATGACTAAGAACCCGTACTGCAAGGAGATCGCCATGCAGACCCTCGACCGCATCGTCAAGGGGCAGTCCCCCACGGGCGGCTGGGACTACAAGATCAATCCGCAGTCCACGCGTGACGACCTCTCCTTCGCAGGCTGGGCGCTTCAGGCCCTCAAGGCCGGCAAGATGGCAGGCCTCCATCCCGAAGGCCTCGACGAGTGCATCAACAAGGCCATAAAGTGCCTGAAGACGCGCAGCTGGAAGGGTGATCGCTTCTCCTACGTTGCAGCTGGCAAGCAGCACCCCGGCCTTACAGCCACAGGAACGCTCGCGATGCAGCTGCTCGGCTATCATTCCGAGTCCGAGGTCAAGAAGGCTCTCGACTTCATGAGGGAGTGGAAGCCTACGTTCAATCCCGGTGAGGTCGGCGAAAACATCAAGTCTGACTGCGGCAGCCCCCAGTACTACTGCTACTACGCTACGCAGTGCAAGTACCAGGCCGGCATGCGCCAGGGCGCGACCAAGCCTGACGAGCAGGCGTGGCAGAAGTGGAACGCCGAGATGAAGAAGCTCTATCCTTCCTCCATCAAGGACCTCCCAGACCCCGTCAAGGACTGGACCGGCAAGGACCACAAGCAGGGCTACTTCGAGAACCGCGACCAGTTCTCAAGCCGCCCCGTCATGGATACCTGCCTTGCGGCGCTCCAGCTTATGGTGTACTACCGCTACCTGCCCACGAACCAGCTCAAGGCGACCGAAGGCGAAAAGGCCGACGGCGCGGCGGCTGCGACGGACAAGGCTGGCGACGTCGACGTGACGGTCGACATCTGATCTGTCGGATAGATGCCGTTCACGCTCTTTCTAGCGACGAAATACCTCAGACCGAAGCGTTCAATCGCTTCGGTCATTACTGTTTTCTCGGTGGTCGGAGTGATGATCGGCATCGCCGCCGTCATCTGCGTGCGCAGCGTGATGACGGGCTTCGGGGACATCTGGGAGAAGAAGATACTCGACTTCAAGCCCCACGTCACGATCGTGCCGCGCGGCGGAAGCATGATACACGGCGAGGACATGCTCGCCGAGCGGCTCCGCAAAATCGACGGCGTCACGAGCGTTACCCCAGAAATAGACACGCGCGTCATGCTGTCCTTCAGGGGGCGCGTGCTCGCGCCGGTCCTGATCGGCGTCGACGCGGATGAGTTTACGAAGGCGTACCAGGTCGGCGAACCGTATTTTGGGTCGTTCGACCTCGACGGCGATTCGATCGTGATTGGACGCCACGTCGCGCGCCAGCTTGGCGTTACGGTAGGCGACGAAGTTACGGTGTACTCTCCGAGGACGCTCGCCTCGCGCGACGAGGTGTTCCTTCCGGTGAAATGGCGCGTTACGGGGATTTTCGCGTGCGGACAGTACGACTACGACTCTGGATACGTGGCGGCGTCGCTTCCGAACGTGCGCGACCTGATGGGCATGGAGGACGGTGTGCTGGCGGTCCACGTCAAGACGTCGTGCCCGACGGATGCTTCGCGCTTCGCGTCGATCCTCAAGTCCGCCCGCGAAGCGGTTCGCGGCCGCTCAGTCTCGATAATAACGTGGCAGGAGGCCGACCAGGCGCTCTTCGGCGCCCTTGCCGTCGAGAAGAACATGACTGCCGTTCTCATGCTTCTCATCTCGCTTGTCGCGATTTTCTGCGTGATGATAACGCTTCTCGTGATGACCGTCCAGAAAACGCCGGAAATCGGCCTCATGAAGGCGCTCGGCTTCTCCCGCGCGCAGATAATGGGTGTCTTCATGATCCACGGGCTCATCCAGTGCTTCGCGGGCGTTGTCCTCGGTCTTGTTGCGAGCTGGCTCATTCTCACGAATCTCCAGAACATAGTCGAGTTCCTCGCGCGCTTCGGCGTGGCCGTTTTCCCAGAGTCTGTCTACGGACTTCCCGAGATTCCCCACAGGATAATATTCTCCGACGTCGCGTGGTCCGTCGTCTTCGTCTTCGTGTTCGGCGTTCTCGCGTCGTTCGTGCCCGCGCTCGTCGCGGCATCCAAGGACCCCGTAAAGGCGCTGAACGAATGACGGTGCTCAAGGCGATAGACGTGAAGCGCAGCTTCAGGATACCCGGAGGAAATCCAATCGAGGTCCTCAAAGGCGTCAATTTTTCCGTCGAGGCCGGCGAGAAGGTCGCGATCATCGGACGCTCCGGCGCCGGCAAGTCGACGCTTCTGCACATCCTCGGCGGACTCCTCAAGCCGACGTCCGGCGAGCTGACGCGTCCCGAGAACTTCGGCTTCGTCTTCCAGAGCTTTCATCTCATGCCGGAGCTGACCGTATTCGAGAACGTCTTGCTCCCCGTAATGGGCGCGCGCGCAAGGCGCTGGATACAGAAGGGGCGCGACTACAAGGCGCGTGCGCGCGAACTGATTGACAAGGTGGGGCTTGCAGACCGCGTCGACCACCTCCCGGGCGAGCTTTCTGGCGGAGAATGCCAGCGCGTGGCGCTCGCCCGCGCGCTTGTGACCGATCCGCAGCTTGTCCTTGCCGACGAACCGACGGGCAACCTCGACGCGCTCACGGGCGCGGACATACTCAATATCCTTTCAGACCTTTCGAAGGGGCGCGAGGCCGCGCTCGTCATGGTAACGCACTCGCCCGAGGCCGCATCGGTCTGCGACAGGGTGCTGAAGCTTGAGGATGGACTGCTGAAATGAAAAAGCCGACAAATGTCCTCTTCGTCACCGGCATAGGAACGGGTGTCGGCAAGAGCGTCGTGACGGGCGAACTTGCGCGCCAGATGCGGGCGGAGGGAAGCGACGTCATAACCGTCAAGATGGTGCAGACCGGCAACGACGGCTATTCCGAGGACATCGAACTCCACCGGAAAATCATGGGCGAGGTGTTCGAGGAGGATGCGCTGGGCCTGACCGCGCCGCAGATATTCAGGTATCCTTCTTCAGCGCTCCTTGCCGCCGAGCTTGAGGGACGCCGCGTCGATCTTGCCGCGATCAGGCGCGCCGTGCGCAAGTGCGCCTCCGCGCACGAGCTTGTCCTCGTCGAGTCCGCGGGCGGACTTTTCGTCCCGCTGACGAAGTCGAAGCTGACGATCGACTTCGCGCAGGAGGAGGACTGGCCGGTTCTGCTCGTGACGAACGGAACGCTCGGTTCAATCAACCACACCCTGATGTCCATCGAGGCCCTCAAGTCGCGCGGCATGAGGCTGATTGCCGTCGTCTACAACTGGGCGCCGGACGTTCCGCCGGAAATCGACGCGGATACTCCCGCAACGATCAAGCGATACCTCAAGCGCTGGGGCATCGACGCGCCTGTCCTTCCAATCCACAAAATCGCCCTCCCAAGATGAAAAAACTGACAGTAATGGCTGCAGGACTAGGCTACGGACTCCTCGAGCGCCGCAAGGCGACGAAGATGGCCGGGCTTGAGTTCTCTCCGCGCCGAAGCGTCTTTCCTGCCGTGACCTGCGTCGCCCAGGCAACGCTGCGTACGGGCCTTCCCCCGTCCGAGCACGGCATGATTGCGAACGGATTCTGGAGCAACGACCTTCGCAAGCCGCTTTTCTGGGAGCAGAACGCGGCGCTCGTCAAGGGCGAGCGCGTGTGGTCGAAGCGCCGCGCGGAGGGCAGCACCGTCGGAATGTACTTCTTCCAGCAGTCGCTTGGCGAGGACGTTGACCAGATCATTTCACCTGCGCCGATCCACAAGCACGGCGGCGGAATGGTCATGAGCTGTTACACGAAGCCTTCCGGCATGGCCAAGACCCTTGAAAAGCTCAGCGGAAGCTTCCCTCTGTGGCGCTACTGGGGGCCGCTTGCATCGCCGAAGGTCGGCCGCATGTGCATCTCCTACTTCGAGTCTATGACGAACGCGGTTGACGTCGACGAGGCGTATCTCTATCTGCCGACGCTCGACTACGCGGCGCAGAAGCACGGACCGGACTCGCCCCGGGACATCGCGGCGTTTGCAGAGCTCCGCCGTCAGCTGGAGCGCGTTGCCGCGCTGTGTGAAGAGAGGGGATCGGAGCTTTCCGTTGTAGGCGACTACGAAATCACGCCCGTGACGGCTGCGCCTGTGCAGCCAAACGTGATTCTCCGTCGCAACGGGCTTTTCAAGGTGCGGTCCGTCGGCGGAAGGGCGTATCCAGACTTCTACCAGTCGTCCGCCTTCGCGATGTGCGACCACGAGTTCTGCGTCGTCTACGGCGAGGCGAGGGAGAAGGCCGTGGAACTTCTTCTTGCTACGGGCGGCTACGAGCGTCCGCATCCCCCATTCCCCGTTCCCCATTCCCCGTTCCCAGCCCCCCACATCCTCCTCGCCAGAGAAGGGTCGTGGTGCGACTACCGCTGGTGGACGCGCCCAGACGAAGCGCCGGACTTCGCGTCCCACGTCGACATCCACAACAAGCCTGGCTTCGACCCGCGCGAACTCTTCTTCTTCATCAACCGCGCTGTCGTAAAGGGCACCCACGGCCGCCCATGCACCGTCGCCATCGCCTAGCGCATGCTGCTTTACGCGCCGAAGCGCCGAACGGGTGCGATTTTAATTCGTTGAAAATCCGGGCCATATTACGCGGCGCTCCTGAGCCGTGCGATGATGGCGCAGACGCACGCGGCGTTGTGGTGACGCCAGTGCATCCCCGCCTGCTTGCACCTCCG
>SUWC01000076.1 GCA_015061665.1 Lentisphaerota bacterium | reverse complement strand
TGCGTCTGCGCCATCATCGCACGGCTCAGGAGCGCCGCGTAATATGGCCCGGATTTTCAACGAATTAAAATCGCACCCCAGCACTTCAGCGGCGGACGAAGCCTCGGCGGATGGCCTCTGTAACGGCGTTGACGCGGTCGGAGACCCCGAGCTTCGCGAAGATGCTCTTGAGGTGCTTCTTCACCGCGTTGTCGGTAATCAACATTGAATCCGCGATGCCGTCCGTGGACAGTCCGCCCGCGAGCTTCTCAAGCACCTCGCTCTCCTTCGGCGTAAGGTCCTCCGTCATCTGGCGCTGGCGGTAAAGCTCCCTCACCGCCTCAGGCACGAAGGTCCCTCCGCTCGCAACGGCACGCGCGGCCTTGAAGAGGTCGTCGGAATCGCGATCCTTCAGCAGATACCCCTTCGCGCCCATGTTTAGCGCACGATACACGTCGTTGTCCGCTTCGCTCGTCGTGAGCATGATGACCTTCTGCTCCGGACGGACCAGCAGTACGTCTTCGAGAACCTTGATACCGTCGCGGTCCGGCATGCAGATGTCGAGGAGCAGGATGTCGGGCTTCGTGTTCGCGACGAAAGCGCCGGCACCTGTTCCGCATGGATGCTCCCCGGCGAACGAGAACTCTTCCGAATGGAGATTGATTACGTACTTGAGACCCATCCTGACCATCGCGTGGTCGTCGACTATTGCTATGGAAATCATGATATCATCCTCACTCCGCACCATTTGCCGTGTTTTACGAACGCAAGGCCCAAACCACTGCGCCTAGCCCGCTCGTACATACCGAAAAGACCGAAGTGCCCAGTCTCCGGGCCGAGCGCCTTCTCAGCGTCGAACGGCTCGCCGTCGTTGAGAATCCTCAGCACAAACCTAGCCTTTCCGCGGGAGGGGTTCGGGGACGCCTGAGTCCCCGTCCGTTCCGGCTCCGCATCGCATACTATCGCGACGTTCTGCGCCTTGCCGTGCTTCACTGCGTTTGTAATGGCTTCGCGCGCTATCGCGACGATATCGCGCGCCTTTGTGCCCGATATCCCCAACGGCATCGCGGCAAGCGAGGTGCGCACCCTTGCAGTTCCGCTCCTGTCGAGTCCGCGAGCAAGGACAAGCAGCGACTCCTTTGCGTCAACCGGAGCCTCCTCCTGCAGTCCCGATACAGCATCCCTTACCTCGACCTTCGCGGCGGCGAGAACTCCTGCCGCGGTGCGGACGGCTTCGCGCGCGCTATCCGGAAGCCCCTTCGCGTCGAGCGCGCCGGAAAGAAGTATCTTCGCCGTCGCCAGGTGCTGCTCGATCGTGTCGTGAAGCTCGCGCGCCATCCTGCGGCGCTCCTTCGCGACTGCCGCGTTCGCGACGCGTTCGCGGCGAATCCTTATGTACATTGCGAAAAGAACGGCGAGAGCGACCAGGAAAGCCAAGGCAAGAACGACGAGTGCGGGTGTAGTGTAGTCGGGATTCACGATTTTGATGTCATCCAGTCCGCCTAGTTCGACAACAGGCAAATGCACGGTGCCGTCTGCATTATATGAATTGAAACCGCATCCCGTGACGACGACGTTCTTCCCTACGTAGCGATTGTGCATATATCCGTCCACGCAGCACCTCGCGTGGTTCTGCTCGTAGCTGAGCATGAACGTCGTGACGCCGTCCGCGCCACGCCGCGCACTCTCTATCTTGCCGACGATGGAGATTCGCCTGGCGTGGTAATACCCCTTCCTCAGGTCGAAGTACTTCGCCCTGCGGGCCGCAGGCAGCACGTCGCGTCCGAGAACCTCCAATTTTGAAGCCTTCACGGCGGAATGCATGCTGTAAATGGTTGTCGTCCCTTCAATAGCTACTATATCGCCCTCGTCGAACATCTGCGAGCCGTCGGCAAAGACAACGACGCCCTGCTCTTGCTGGCGGTTTGGATTTACCACGACGTACATTCCGCGGTGAATCTGGCTCGCATGCACGATGAGCGCGGCGAACCTGCACGCGGCCCCTTCGCTCGCCGCATCGCGTGGAAGCTTCCGCACCTCCTCAAAGGATTCTATCACACCTGCACCGAACGCAGTCGCCGCACCAAACGCGGCAACTACAAGCGCAACGATATATATAGCCCTTCTGGTCATGCAACTATTATATCAAATTCATCTCAGCTCGACCGTGACTTTGTAAAAAGCCCCGTCAACCGGCGGATCGTCATCCACAAGGCTAACGCGCGAGGATGTCGCCTTCTCCTCGGCGATCGCGTTAGCGGCGTTTGTGTCGATTCCGTCCACAACCGTTCCGCGGGCGAGGCGATAGACAAGACCCGGAATCGACTTGACGCCGACGGAAACGCCCTCACCGACTTCAAGCGGTGCCACTTCGTCTTCTGAGTCGCTGAGCACCGGCTTGAGCGCAATCTCCTCTTCGCCGACCGTCACAACCGCTTCCTTGTCAAGCGACACCGCGCCAGTCACGGAGTCAACCTTCACGATGGCGTATGCGGCGGACTGCGAGACGTCCTGCGCATCAGTCCACGACACTGCGACCTTGACCGTCGCGCTCGCGGGAACACCCGTCACCGTCGCTGTATTTGGCGAAACTACAACTTCGCTTACCGTCACTCCGTCAGGCACGTTAATCGCAACCGTCTCTGCCGTCACTTCAACAGTATACGAACCGTCTCCGTTCTTCGTGATCGTCGCGTTTTCGTCGTCCGTCGTCGGCGCAACTTCGGCCGCCTCAATCGTCGCCGTCACCGTCTTATCCACAACCGCGATCTTCGCGACAAGCCCTTCCGCAAGTCCCGTCACTTCGACCTGCTCCGCAAGCGTCCCCGCGCCAGCAAGCGTCGTGTAGCTGAAAAGGTTCGTCACCGTTCCATCTGTCCACGCCGTGTCGCCGGCTATATATATCGTGGTGTCGGCGGCAAGGGTGAGGGTGGCGAATTCCGTACCGACAACTGGCGTGACAGAACCAGCTTGGAGATCCAAATTACGAACAAGTGTCGTACCAAATCTCAGGTTTGCCGTGCCAACCTTCACAATGTCGAATTCACGACCTGAGTTTGGATCGATCAAGTACATGTAGCTGTCACGGTTCAGATATCCGACGATAAGCTTAGTGCCGTTCTGCGTATCTGAAATCTCGCCCCAGTAACCGCCAAACCGCGTTGTTCCGCGTACCATGCGATAGTCGTCCTTGTTATATGACGCTGAATTGTATTCGACGGTCCAGTAGGCGTTCGTTCCCGCCGCATTTTCGTTCTGCCAAGAGAACACGCTGCGACGGGCGGACTGATAACCGCCCGACACCTTTGCATTACCAGTGTATTCATTATTGTTTCCATACAGACGAACGCGGCTGGAGGAATTGTTGTCGAGCCAGAAATTCATCGGCGCACTGCCAGATATATTTCCGCGCAATTCAACTGTGGACGAGATCGCATTGAACCATGAAGTTTCTGTTCCCGCTATGACAAGATCATTTGAAACAACCATGGATTTACCGCTTACGTTGGAAAGTCCGACACCGTTGAGTGTAAGTTTTCCATCGCCAGTGGACATTTTCAGCGAAATGGTCTTACCGCCCTCAAATGTCACATTCTCATTCGCCCACATCTCTTTGACGTACACATTCTCTCCGAGATTGACCGTTGCCGCCGTATTGAACGTTGCGTAATCTTCCGCCGCGTCGTTCGGATAGGTCGTCGCGGGAACAATGCCTTCGTAGAGCCAGTTCGCAGGGTCGTTCCAGTCCCCCTCGGAGACGTTCCAGTTCCAGGTGAACGAGTGCATATCGACTGTGCGCCATGTCGCGGTGAGTGAAGTCGCATCCTCTATGCAAAGCCAGAAATCGGTCTCCATAGAGACAACTTCTTCGCTGTCGTTCTTCCAACCGCCGAAAAGACCGCCTGCATTCGGCGTCGCGACGAGGTGCATATACTCGCCCTTCTGCACGTCGATCGCCTCCATGATCGAAGCTCCGTTCACCGTCACCGTTCCGGCCTGTGCATCGCTGTTGGCAACTGTCAGCGTCGTCAGATCGGATGCACGTGAATAGGTGATCGAGGAGATGGTCGTAGCGGTGGGCGCATTTCCGGCGTCCCAGTTCTGGCTCGCACACCAGAACCAGTAGGTTGTGCCCGCCGTTACCTCCTGCGCGAGCGTATAATCGGTGTTCGCAATTGCAGGTTGAACATTCTTTATCTTTTTATTCCATGTGGCATCGGAAAGCTCGCCAGTACTCACGCAGAGCGAGAGCTCTCTTTTGCTCACTACCGTGTCCGTCTTGAAGACGATCCTGACAGTGCCATCGGCAGGAGCTGTAAATTTGATGTAATGCACATAATCGCAAGGCTGATCGGCGTTGTAGTTTCTGGAATATATGTCATTTGAAGGCACATGCCAGTAAATGCCGTTTTCAGTGATAGAATCATTGCCGCGATTACTGTCGGAAGTATATATCTCAAACGGGCCATAAGAAGTAATTTTCTGCGATCCCGATTCCGTCACGGCATTATTTCCGGCGAACGGCGCGAAGTCGTAGCTTAGCTCAACTGCGTCGCCCGCTGCGGCCTTCTCGAAATTCGCGGTGTAGGCGACATCGGCGCAAACGGGAATGGTGAATGTCGCTTCGGTCGAAACTATGTTCTCCCCGCCATCAGTCCAGTTCACGAACCTGTACGCGCTGCTGGCAGGCGTCGCCACAAAAGTCACTTCGCGACCGGAAAACACTTCCGCAGAGGCTGCGCCATCAGCCGTCGCCGAACCGTAGTTCGCGTTGTTCACCGCCGCCGTTGCCGTGTAGCGAACCGGCGCATAGGTGTATGCAATGCTTTTCACAACCACGCGGCTATGCCGGTTGTAGATGTACGTCCACAGCACGTATGTCTTGCCTGCCTCAACGGCGAATGTGAGCGTGGCGTCCGTATTCGCGGTTGCTGCATAGCTGTTGGCAACCTCCGTGCCATCGGCATATGTATACATATACACATATTGAGGCTTACCGTTGCTGCCATACTGAGGCGTATCGGAGGCCTGATACGTCACCGAAACCATGCCATCAAACGGTGCTGTCCACTGCATCTGGCGGCCATCGGAGGAAACTACGCTACCAGCCTTGTTTACCGACACGTCATCCCAGCGCAAGCCATCGCCCGTGATGGAGTCGCCATTCCCGAGATAGAGCGTCATGCCGTTGTCGACGACGCTCTTGTTGGCCGTGGTCGTCACCTCGAAATCTCCCTGGTAGGCAGAGAAATCCCATGTGATGACGCGGTTTTCGTCATGGCCGTACTCGCGGAAGTTTGCGGAAAAGGAAATCGATTCCGTCGCGTCCGCGACATAGTAGGTCGGGCTTGTCGAAACGACATTCCCCACTGCGTCAGTCCATCCTTCGAAGGCATACATATCGGGATCGGCGCTCGTTGCCTTGAAGAGCAGGTCGTTTCCGGCGTAAACGACGAGGTTCCCCGTCGCATAGCCGTTGATAGCGACGGACCCCATGCCGGAATCGCACGTGGCCGTTGCGGTCACCGTCGGGTATTCAACGCTTGAGAGCTTCACTATCTTCACGTCGTCAACGTAGCCATAGCTTGACATCTGCGATTCGCAGCTTATGCCGAAGTACTTCCACGTCGTGCCAGCATAGCCACCGGGAAGGAACGCCGCATTCTGGTATTCGACATAATCTGATCCGCCCGCCGAGACCCAGGCGCGATCGTTGTCGCGATCGATTATGGCATCCACGTCGATCCAGCGTAGCTTGTTCACTATGTTCTGCGGCGCATCCTCGTCGCCAAGAGTAAATAGCGGAACGGTTCCGGCATACGACGTCAAGGCCGTTCCCTTTATATCGATCAATGTCGTGCCGGTGCCGTTGAATGGGGTGGTGGTCGTCCCAAGCGAATTGAAAAGCTGCCAGGTGATGTGTCCCGAATCCATCATCACCTTGAAGGAAACGCGGTAGCGTCCGTTCGTCATCTGCGCCGCATCGTCGAACTGATGGTAGAATCCGTAGTTCTTTTTCGTATTCCCGGCGTCGGCTCCGGCCGACATAAAATAGATACCGCCCTTCTCCGACAGCGAGTATTCGTTGACTGCCTGGGAATTGACGGCCCAGCCATCGAGCGACGAGCAGTCGTTGTCGAAGATGACGTCGCTCCACCACTCGACGGGATACTTCGCGGAGCATGGCGCGTTTTCGCCGACCTGCCATGTCCCGGCATCGGCCTCGGCGATCCAGACGAGCGCCTTGCCGCCGACAGGGACGGTGACGGATTCGACATCCGCAGCGGAAACGTCGTCCTTGCCCTTGTCGCTCGTCAGGAAACCGGGCTGGTTGGGATTCACGAGATCGCCGGAAACCTTGCCTGCGCCGCCAATGTCGTAGTTGTAGTAGGAATAGTAGACGCCCTGCGAAAGGCCTGATGCGCTGAAGACTTCAATGACGGACTTGTAGTAGTTGTTGGGGTTGAGGATGCGCATGGTGACGCCGGTGATAGTCACCGTTCCATCCGCGTTGGCCGTCGCCTCCACATTTGCCACTGCGGCGTCGTTTACGTATGCATATCCCTCGGATACGGGCGTATCCCAGAAGGAATTCGGCGCGGGACCGGCGTTGATTATTTCGTCGGAGACGAGCCAGGGCGTGTTGTCGACCGTTCCGCCGACGCCGACCTTGAGCTGGCATTCTTCCGTGATGCCCTTCAAGACGTCCGACTGCACTTTTGCGGCAGACCCCTCCTCCGCGTTCGCGCCTGCGGCGACGCGCTCGAGCGCGTCCTGCCAGACACAATACGCCGCCCTGTCGGCGCCTGCCGTGTTTATGTGCGTATTGTCGACGTTCGCGCCTTTCGCACTGCGGTAGTAGAAACTTATGGCGGCATTGAGGGATATGGTGCTATTGGCCTCGTGGATGCGCACGATTTCTGAATTCATCCAGTCATTGTATTTCTTGTTGAGGTCGATGAACGCGACATTGCGCGCGCCTTGGGCGATCTTCTCCTCGACCCACGCCTCCCCGGCCTCGGCGATGCCCTGAAGAGAACGACCCCACGTAGAAGTCGCGCTGTCCCAGCTGTTGCGACGCTCGACCGGCGAGACAATGACGAGATATGCGCCCGCATCGTTGGCGTCGGAGAGATACGTCTCAAGATTGTTCGTAAAGCTTGTGACGCCGCTCTCGTTGTGTCCGTATTCAACGTAAAGATAGTCGCCGGGCTTCAGGCGGCAGCTTTGGCGATGCGCATTGGCGTTCGTGGCAAGCCCGCCCTCCCCCTGGTTGCGGATGGAGAGGTTGGCGGGAGCCCAGCGAGAAAGCCCCGAGCCGACGCCGGCATAGTTCTGAAGCGAGAAAAACGGCGTCGCAATCGCCTGATCCGTTCCGGTGGAGTCCGTGCAAAGCCACATCGTCCGCCCGACGTTCATGTTTTCCACCGCCGCGCCGCGGACGGTTCCGGGAGTCTGCGGCTGCTTGACGACGGTAAGCGATGCGAGCGCGGCATTCTCGCCGACGACGCATACATTGACACAGTCGTCGCGATACGTTCCCTGGGTCTTGTAGACATTGGGCGCCAGTTCTACGCTCCATGCAAAGGTCTTCGTCTCGCCTGGCGCAAGGGAGAGGTGATGCGCGATGATGTGCGTGCGCTCGGAGAAAAGCGTCACGTCGGCGTTCGCCGTAGAGGATGCGTTCGCAACGGTACAGGTGACCGCGTAGTATGCGTACTCCTCGCCGCGCATCGCAAAGCGGATCGGATAGCGTCCTTCGTAGTCAGAGGCTCCGGCGGGGAGGTATTCCGACTTTGCAGGACCGGCCACGCAAGAGACGCCGTTTGCGTCCGCCGCATTGCAAAGAACGATCTTCTGACCTGAAACCATACTAAATCCATCGATCGCACGCGGCTCGCCCAGCGACCAGGGGACATCGTCGATGTAGGAGGTGTCCGTCGTGCCGAGAAAGCCATACGAGAACTTGCCGCTCTCCAGCGTCTCGTCCTTCACATCGCAGACCGCATCCGCCGAGACGGGTATCGCTCCATCCTGGGTTTCGCCCACGCCGAACGTGAACCTGTATATGCCGTCGGACGGCACGGATGCCGTCGTGAAAGCGACGGCGGTGAAGGCAAGCATGCCGAAGCATGCCATGAGTGCAGCTTTATATTTCATGATATTTCCTCATTACCTAGGCTTTATCCTAATTGTACCACTTTCATCCTGCATGAGTAGTACCCAGACAGGTACCAAATTTCAACTGCCTCGGGGCGATCTAAGAGGCAGGTGAAATCATCGCCCGAAGCGCGTCAAATCCGGCGATTACAGGCGCATCGCGGCACGTTTCCTGCGCCTATCGCTACCACAAGAACTAATGATGGGACTACGATGAAAAAGGCAGGGCGAAAATGCCCTGCCCGCAGTCCAAGGGAGGAAGACTGCAAATCGAATCAGCGAAAGATTATGAACAATGGCGTGATTGACGAAGCCTTCAGTACGCCATTGACAACCTTAAGCGACCACTTCGCCTTGACCTTGTCGCTCGTCCCTACGGGGAACTCAAGCGTTGCCGTGCCGGTGAAGCTTCCAGCCTTGACGACATTGATTGAACCCGATGCCGTAGGATTCGCGATGTAGACCGTCAGGTTGGAGACATTCGCCGCACCCGTGGCGACAATCTGCCCATCAGTCCCAGTGTTGAAGACATATCCCTCTGCAAACGCGAGGTTGTTCGTCGTCGCGCCTTCGATCTCGCCACCATTATCTGCCACCACGTCGAGAGCCGTCCCCGCAGGAACGATCAGCTTGCCGGCCTTGACCGTCGTCCAGCCCGTGTAGAGCGGCGCCTTCTCGAGCGTCAGCGTACCCGCGCCGAGCTTGGTGAGTCCGCCGATGTTGGATTCGGCAAGCGCCGTCGCCCATGTGCAGGACAAACCGCCGTCGTCAAACGCTATTGCGCTCTGCGAGTTCTTGATAAGTGCCGAAGGATCGATGCGAACCGTCTCAACCTCTTGAGCATCGGGGTTGGTCTGCTCAAACGTTCCAGTCATCAACTGGCCGCCCTCGAAAACAAGCGCATTGATCGGCAACGCATTCGTCGTCGCTATATAGAGCGTTCCTTCTTTCGCATATTCGGTATAGGCGTAAGAGACGCTGTTGGTAAAGGTTCCCGAGCCGACCTTGCGAATGGCATTCTGATACCATGCTCCCGCGCTCGTCTTGTGTCCAATCACGCCGCTGCATGCAAAGTCCGTATTGGCAAACCCGACCTCGATCACGTGCCCACCCGCTTGGGCCGACTGCATGTAAAGACTGCCGGAAAGCGCGCCGATTTTCCAAACACGAGTTTCCCCCTCGGATATCGCGAGCAAATCGGTATCTTTATCGTGGCCCCAGATTGTGTATACTGTATTTGGGGAAACGCTCTTCACACTATAGAACTTCGTATAGTCGCGACGATACTGGTTCGTGCTCTTGACTGCGAAAGTCCCGTTGAAATCTTGCCAGTCTCCATAGACCAGTGCACCGCCATCGCGCTGACTCCCTTCGTCGATGGTTATATAGCCCGATCCGCTGACATCTCCGTACAGATGTACGCGCTGCTGTTGTGCGCCATTAAGTCGAATCGTTCCCGCATATGTATCGGCGAAAACAAGATCGTTGCTGACGACGCAATCGCTATTAGCGCTCGCCAGCGGCGCGAAAAAGCCGTGACTGCTGAACGTGATCGTCCCTTCTCCGCAGACCATGGGCGTACGGATTGGCGAAGCGTCGGCGATTGAAAATGTCGTCGGCCCGTTGACAATTATTTTCGTCACGGAGACGTTGCTGTTGTTTGTAACCGTCCATGCCGTATCTGTCGCTGGGAAGACCACCGTATCGAACGGCTTCGGCAGTTCTGCCACAGCGCTTCCGCCGACGCTCCAGTTGCCGGTCGATTCCCAAAGACCGTCGTTCGCCGCTCCCGTCCATGTGAATTCAGCCGCCGCGCGTTTCGCAAAAACAGTCACAGCGCCTGTTTCCTGGTTTGTTTCGAATGTAATTGCCGTCGTCGCCGTTGCCGGGAACACGTCTGCAAGCGTGATGCCGTCCGGGAGCTCTATTTCGCTGATCGTAACGACTGAAGTCGGTTCCGAGTAGGGAGCCGTTGCGTAAAGCCCTAGTCTGCCGCCCTTCACCACGACTTTACCAAGAGCCGTCCCGTCAGGAACGCACAGCGTACCCGCTTCCAAGGTCGTCGTGCCTGTGTATGCGGGCGTTTTCGTCAGCGTAAGCGTTCCATTGCCCCGCTTGGTGAAGCCCGCAGTGTTGGAGGCGTCGATTGCCGTATTCCAGGTCCAGTCACGGCCTTCGTCATCAAATACGATTGGTGCCGTAGTTGAGTTCTTCAGCCAGCGCGAAACGTCGCGCGTTACCGCCGCGGCTACCTTCAGCGCGCCGCCAGAAGACCCGTCCTGCGAGACAAAGTTGATGTAAGACTTGACAGTCTGATAGTTGTCCGAATAGGAAAGCGCCGAATCCGCCGTAAGGCAGACTATGCCACCGGCGATCTGAAGAGACTGCGCACCAGATGCCGAAAACTCCATCGTTCCTGTTCCGACCTTGCGAACATTGACACCGTCATCAGTGCGATTCGCGTCGCGTGACAGGCTGCCGCCAAGCGAGTCATCCTCCGCGTTCAATGCGCCAATCTCCATCGTTATGTTCTTGTTGAAAGCATAGTCGCCGGTTTTAACCTGATACCACCAGCCCTTGAACGCTCCAAGTTTATAAGTTCCTGCCTGATTTATTGCCGAACCACCGCCGCTCGTCGTTCCGCTCCAGCGAGCCTTTCCCGAATAGCCGTTCGCTCCGATGCGAAAATCATGTCGCGTAATACCGTCGTCGACAATCTCTACGGAACCCTCAAAGTCGCGCATGTCGCATTCCAGATAGGTATATTGACGCTGCTTTCCCTGCACGCCAGTCTTTAAAAGGCCTTTTCCCGTAATCTTCCCGTTGAACTGAAAGCCGCGATATGTATCGCCTGACGTCTTCGTAACCAGAGTATGGCCTTCCGGAATATCAATGGGAACATTGACTTGCGCCTTGTTAATAGTCGAGACAAAACTTACGGTCTCTCCAACTGTCAGCGTACCCGAACCAGATAGCGTGTCAAAGCGAAGCGCACCGGAAACGAATGTTACGGCGGCATTCATCGTAAAGGTGCCGATGTTTGAATTGTTGTCTGCAAGAGTCAACTGCGCAGGTGTGGAGATGACTGCCTCGTCACCATAATTCGGCACCGCATTGGCCGGTTGTGTGCACTCCGCATCCAGGAACCACTTGGTCGAATCTGCGAACGCCCCTTCTGCCGCCGCAGAATTCCAATAGTACGTTGTCGCATGGACGTGGAATGCAAGGCCGAAGGCCATCGCCGCCGCCAGAACTGTCGAATTTTTCATTGTGTTGTACCCTCCTTTTGCAAATTGTGCCACAATGATACCAAAAACCGCCCGGCGATGTAGTGCTCAAATGGGTACGAATCAGGAATCTATCGACATGCGGAAAGCCGTTCAGTGGCGCAAGCTGCGAAGGAGAAGTTCGACTCGCCCTCTATGAGCTTGCGTCCGTTGAGGTCAAGCGGCAGCCTTACGAGCGGATTCAGCCCCCTGATCTTAATTTTCTCGAAGCCAGACGCCGAAAAGGCGATCATACACGACCCAGCCCGAATCCGTTTCGTAGACAAGATCCCGACTGCGCAAGTCCTTCATCGCAAACGCCGCGCTAGACGCAGCCTTGAATCCGGCAGAAGCGACGAACTTGCCCGCAGATGGCTGACGCACAACCCCGGCGCGCGCTATTGCCCTTAGCATCTTGCGCGAGCCTTCGCTTTGCGAACGCATCAAGTCATGATAAACATCGCTCTGGTCTTCAACAAGGGATTTAACCGCAGCATCAACCTGTGCTACATTGGACAAGCCATCACCGGCCCCCCAGATGCGGTTCATAACCGCCTGAACATACCACGTAATCCCGTCGAAACGGCGGTAGACTTCCTCGAAAACCGCAGAATCAAATGGAAGTCCGGCCCTGTCGAAGAATCGCCGGGCAAACGCTGCATACGAATCGCAGGGTATTGTATGCAGAGACAGTATCTGCGTCGATTGGTAGAACGGACGGTTCGGCGAGACGAACATCTCCTCCATCATGTGCTTATGCGATCCTGCAAACACAAACCTGACGCCCGGAAGGAGCTGAATCTGCCCGCGAAGAAGAGCCTCCACGCCTTTTTCCGGATATTCTGCAATCTGCTGAAACTCGTCTATGGCGATGACGGCGCGCCTGTCCTTTGCCTTCAAATACTCAAAGGCTTCCTTGATTGTTGCCTCCGCATTCGAAGGCAGGACATCGAAGGAAAATTTCGGCATACCATCCTCCTGCGGCACAACAGTCGGACGGCAGGCTTTGAAAAATCTTCCAACAGCCGACACAGCCGAATCGATTCTGCTGTCCAGCGCGCCAATCACGGAGGAAGCAAACAATGACGAAAAATCCGCAAGGCTGTGCGTAGAGTAGATATCAAGATAGATTCCAGTAAACTCACTTGGAAGCCGTGAAAAGGCGTGGTGTATGAGGCCAGTTTTTCCATATCGGCGCGGAGCTATGAGCGTAATGTCACGGTCATTGTCAAACGCACCAAGCAGCTTGCTCGTTTCAGACTCTCTGTCGCAAAAGTAGTCTGATCCAGCGTACCCTCGCGTCAAAAATGGATTTTTCAACTTCATGATTGTAATTATAGCACATCCTCCCCGTTACAGCAACACTGTAACGGAATTTTTGTAATTCAGTAATTCGCCGCTCGGGTCGGTTGCGCTACTTCACCCTTACGCACAGGAAGGACGAGTCACGTAGCGATTGCTAATTTGTCTGCAACTCGATCGAGAGCGGCGCGAATGCGGCGGAAGTCGCCTTTAGCGTCACTTCGCCGGGCTGCCCCTTCGAGCGCAGGATGACGAGCAGCGAACCGTCGCGGAGCTGCTTTTCGTCGACGTTGCGGAAAAGAAGATCGGTGCGTTCGTCTCCATCGTCAACGGCAAGTAGCGTCGCCGCGCCGGAAACCTCGAACTTGACGGAATCCGCCGCCGCGCGTACACGACGTCCCGCCTCGTCGACGGCCGTGACGTGCACATAGAGAAGGTCCTGCCCATCGCCCTTCCAGTCGTCCGCGTTCTCCACCGCAGCCTCGAGCCGCACCGCCTTGCCCGCCGTCTCGATGACGCGGCGCGCAACTTCCTTCCCGCCTGTGCGCGCGACAGCCTCGATCTTGCCGGGCTCGTACTTCACGTCCGCCCAGCGGAGCGCGTGCGCCGTCTTGGGATCGGTCTCGTTGTTCTTCTTCACGCCGAGCGACTTGCCGTTCACGAACAGCTCCGCCTCCTCCGCGTTCGTGTAGATGTAGACGACGGGCAGCACGGACCCTTCCGGGAAGGTCCAGTCGCTCACCGCGTTCATGCGCCCGACCTTGATGTCGTTCCACACGACCGCCTCGTCGCCCTTCGCAGGCTCGACGACGGCGATCTCCGCCATCGGTTCGGACGCGAGGAACGACTTGATGAGGTACGCCGTCGGGAACGGATCGAGCGTCCTGTTGAAGAACGAATACGACCACCCCTTCTTCGGCCAGCCATCCGACTCGCCCCAGTACTCGATTGCACCCCACCAGCAGAGTCCGATGGAATGCTCGCGGTCCATCGCGACGTACGGACGCTGCAGCGCGTGTACGCTCGCCTCGGACTGGAAGATGTTCAGCTCCGGAGCATGGCGTTTATAGGACAGATAGTCCTCGTAGCAGTAGTTGAAGCTCGCAATCTCCGTGACGCGCGAAAGCTCCGGCGGCTTCGGGTCGTCGTTAAAGCCCTTGTCCTTCCTCGTGACGGACCCTTCGCGCGCAGGGAACATCGCGGCGGTTGTCGGACGCGTCGCATCCCAGCGCTTCACCATCGTGTCGAAGATGCGGTATGCCGTGACACCCCAGTCGTCGGTGTCGAATCCGCAGATGTCCTCGCGCATCTGCGTCTCGTTGCCGATGGACCACACGATGACGGAAGGATGGTTCCTGTCGCGCTTCACCCACTCCGTGATCAGCTGAGGCCATATCTCCATGAACGGACGGCGTCCGTTCCAGCAGTAACTATTCGTCGACCACTTGTCTATCAGCTCGTCCACGACCAGCAGGCCCATCTCGTCGGCGAGGCGTAGGAAGCTCTTGGAGTACGGATTGTGCGAGCAGCGAACGGCGTTGAAGCCGAATGCCTTCATCGTGCGGAACTGACGTTCGATGCCGCGGTCGAAAACCGCCGCGCCGAGCGCGCCGAGGTCCGCATGGTTCGCCATGCCGGCGAGGAAGACCTTGCGTCCGTTGAGCTTGAAGCCGAAGTCCTTGTCGAACGCGATGGTGCGGATTCCGAACTGGTCTTTCACGCGGTCCACGACTGTTCCGTTGAGCTTGAGAGTCGCCGTCGCGGTGTAGAGATTCGGCGAGTCGATGTCCCAGAGCTTCGGATCGGCGATCGCAGCACGCGGAAGCTCCACTTCCTGATGCGCCTTCTTGCTCCAAGGCGCAACGGCGCTTTCGCGCGCCACGCGCTTGCCGTCAGGGTCGAACACCTCGAGGATGATCTCAAGCTTGTTCTTCCCTCCCTGCCCCATATAGCCGTCAAGCTGCACTATCGCGTCCGCGAACGCCGCACCGTCCTTCACGCCGGACTTGATGTAGAATCCGTTGCGCGAGACGGAGACCTGGCTCTTCACGACGAGATGGACGTCGCGCACGATGCCGCCGCCCGTGTACCAGCGCGAGCCGCCCTTGTGTCCGCAGTCCGCGCGTACGGCCAGCACGTTGTCGCCTTCCCAGTTGAGCTTGGCCGTAAGGTCCGCACAGCAGCCGAGGTAGCCGTATTCGGTCGACGCGATCTTCTCTCCGTTGAGGAAGACGTCGCCGACGGCCATGATGCCCTCGAACTCCGCGAAGATGCGCTTCCCCTTCCATCCCGGATCGGCCTTGAAGTGGCGGCGGTACCACGCGACCTTAAGCGGCTTGTAGCCGTGTGCCGGACGCGCCCCCTTGTCCCATGGAAGCTCGAACTGGAAGTCATGCGGAAGGTCGAGCCAACGCCACTTCGCGTCATCGCAGTCCACGGAAGCCCACGAGGCGTCGTCGCCTATGCGGAACTGCCACGCGCGGTTCATCAGCGTGTCGCTTCCCTGGAACTCCTCCAGCGCCAGGCTTTTCCCGTCGACGACCTTAGAGGCATTTGGCCCTCCGTCCGCAAACGCGAAGACAGAGACGGAAACCGCGGCAATCGCGGAGAGACACAGACGGCAAAGTTTGATTTTCATGCCATCATTCTACCAAATCCCGCCCCCGCGGTAAATACCCAGTCGGGTACTATGGAATTTATATCCCAATTTTACCGGAAACGGGATTCCACGTTTCGGTTCGGCCGCCGGGGAAAACGACTTCGAAAAGCGATTGCTCCGTAAAGCGGATGCGCGTGCCGTCGGGAAGGATGCGCGTATCGGTGCGGCCGTCCGCCGGACGGCCCTGCTGCAGCATGAAGTTGCAGCGACGCAGATACGGGACGAGCTTCTTCATCTCGGCGGCATTTCTGCTGCGCCTGTCGAAG
>SUWC01000075.1 GCA_015061665.1 Lentisphaerota bacterium | reverse complement strand
CCGGCGACAGAAAAAAGTCTCCGCCCGTTTCCGACCGCCCCAAAAATATTTTTGAGCCAATGTTTACGGGGCCCTGGCGCGATTTCGGGATAAGTTGCCCCGAAAAAGTCGGGATAAGCGTGGGAAAACCCGCCCCATTGACTTCGGGCGGCCGTTTTTGATAGAATATACCGAAATTCTCCGTCTGGATCGGGCCAAACAACCGACTGCCCGAACGGTAAGGAGGGTTAAAAAGGAACACAGCAATGCCTAAGATGAAAACAAAGAAGTGCGCGGTCAAGCGCATGAAAATGTCGGCCACGGGCAAGGTTATGCGCTCGCAGGGTGGCAAGGCCCACCTCAACAACGGGAAGACCCGTTCGCGCAAGCGCAATCTCCGCGGCATCGTCGCAACAGATAAGACCGTCGCAAAGACATACGCCCGCGCCCTTCAGGGACGCTAATGGAAGGAGAAAACAACCATGCGCGCTACTAATGCACCCGCTTCACGCGAACGCCGTCGCCGCCGCCTTGAGCTCGCCAAGGGCTTCAGGGGCTCGCGCAGCAAACTTTTCCGCATAGCGACGGAGGCCGTCGATCGTGCGATGAGAATGTCCACGATCCACCGCAAGCTCCGCAAGCGTGACTTCCGCAAGCTCTGGATCGCCCGCATCAACGCGGCGGCCCGTGCCGAGGGAATCAACTACTCGCAGCTCATCGCGGGCCTCACGAAGGCCGGCGTAGTGATCAACCGCAAGAGCCTCAGCGAGATCGCGATCAACGATCCCGCCGGCTTCAAGGCGATCGTCGAGAAGGCGAAGAACGCCTAAGGCGGGTCCGAGACGAAATCGGATCGAACCGACGGGGAGCGGGACGGCGTCAGCCGCCCCGCTCTTCATTTTTCCTCATTACGCGATTCGGCTGGATTTGATATAATAT
This sequence comes from Lentisphaerota bacterium, assembly GCA_015061665.1. Classification (GTDB taxonomy): domain Bacteria; phylum Verrucomicrobiota; class Kiritimatiellia; order RFP12; family UBA1067; genus UBA1067. The sequence goes on along the minus strand of SUWC01000075.1, from coordinate 14,739 downwards.
TCCGTGGCCAACGAGGTCAAACCTGCACCACCGAGGTAAAACATGCTAAAGCTTACGGATATTTCGTGGGAGTCGTTCGCGGCTCTCGGTCTCGAATCGAAGAAACCCTATCTGGAGCATCCGGACGATCCCGGCATGCCGTACCACACCCTTTTCGCCCAGCAGTTCGACAGATCCGCCCTTGAGCGCCTCTGTGCGCTGGCAAACAGGATCCGCTTCATAAACAAGTCGAAGGAAGGCGCGCTGTACCTGAAGAACCTCCTGACGCACAAGCGCGCGATGCTCTATTTCTCCCAGCCTTCCTCGCGCACATTCCTCTCCCACCTCGCCGCCTGCCAGATCCTCGGCATAACGACCGGCTCGGTACGCGACGCGGCGACGTCGTCCGAGTTCAAGGGAGAGTCGCGCGAGGACTCCATCCGCACCTTCAGCTCCTACTTCGACATGATCATCATGCGCTCCCCCGAGCAGGGCCTCGCCGAGAAGATGGCGTGGGAGCTGTCCAACTCCGAGCGCCCCATCCCGATCCTCAACGCCGGCTCGGGCAAGGACCAGCACCCGACGCAGGCCCTTCTCGACATCTACACCCTCATCCGCTCGTTTGAGACAAAGGGCGGCATCGACGGACGCACCGTCACGTTCTGCGGGGACCTTATGCGAGGGCGCACCGTGCGCTCGCTGTCCTACCTGCTGACGAACTTCAACGACATCAAGCAGATATTCGTCGCGCCCAAGGAGCTGCAGGTCCCGTCCGACGTCATCGACATCCTCAGGGAAAAAGGCGTCCGCTACGAGATTTCGGACGACCTGCGCGCGGCGACCCGCATCTCCGACGCGGTGTACATGACGCGTATACAGGACGAGTGGGACAACTCCAAGGGCGAGTCGGCCAAGATCGATACCCATCGCTTCAAGTTCGGGGCGGAGGAGCTCGAGCTGCTCGGCAAGGACGCCATCATCATGCACCCGCTTCCGCGCCGCGACGAGATCGCGACATGCTGCGACCACGACCCGCGTGCAATGTACTGGCGCCAGATGCGCAACGGCATGTGGATCCGCGCCGCGCTGATCGCCACCGTCTTCGGCTTCGAGAAGACGATTATGGAATGCGGCTACTGACCGTGCCGCGAAGATTCGTGATAATCGCCGCAGGCGAGGCGCCCTCCGGCGTCGCCGCGCGGCGCCTTGCCGCCGAAATCGCGGATGGCGCGATGGTCGTTTCCTGCGACAGGCCGATCCCTGGCGCGTCGTTCGTCGTAGGCGACGGCGATGGACTGTCCGAACAAGAGAAGACAGCCCTTGGCGAACGCCTTGTCGTCGTCCGCGAACAGGACACCAACGACCTCTGCAAGGCATACAGGTTCATCCTCTCCGAATTCGGTCGCGACGGCTCCGGCATCGCAATTACGATTCTCGGCGCCACCGGGCTGCGCGAGGACCACGCCATCGGCAACGTCTTCCACCTCGCGGAATTCGAGACGGATTCCGTCCACGTCGAAATGGTGACGAACAGCGGCGTGTTCACCGTCGTCCGCGAGCGCGGCAGTTTTGCCGCGGCCAGGGGCGACGCGTTATCGGTGTTCGCACCGTTCCCCGATACGCGCGCAAGGAGCGACGGACTCGAATGGCCGCTTGACGGAGTGGAACTCTATCCGCCGTGGAAAGGGACGCTCAACCGCGCCTGCGCGGAGGAGGTATGGATCGAGACGACACGTCCGCTCGTCGTGTACCGTCCGCATCCTCCGTCGGGAACCCCGGAGGGGATTTTCTCGCGCGTCGAGCTGATGCTCGGGGAGGACGCAATGCGTGGCCTCGCAAGGGCGCGCGTCGCAGTTTTCGGGCTGGGCGGCGTCGGCAGCTGGTGCGCCGAGGCGCTCGCGCGGACGGGAGTAGGGTACCTGATGCTTGTCGATTCCGACGACGTCGAGGCGTCGAACGTAAACCGGCAGCTGATGGCGACAACTGCGACTGTCGGCCGCGCGAAGACGGAAGCCCTCGCCGAGCGGCTGAGGGCGATCAATCCGTCCATCGCACTCGAGCTTCGCAACGAGCCTTACTGCGCCGAGACCGCGCAGTCCTTCGGAATCGAGTCGTACGACTACGTCATAGACGCGATCGATTCACTCGAGAACAAGGCGCTCCTCATCCGGCACGCGCTTTCCATTCCGTCTGTCACGCTGTTTTCCTCGATGGGCGCCGCGCTGAAGCTCGACCCGCTCCAGGTAAGGAAAAGCTGGTTCACGAAAGTCGAGGGCGACGGACTCGCCCGCGCGCTGCGCCAGAAGTTCCGCAAGACGGGCGGCATCCCGAAGCGGAGGTTCATGTGCGTCTGGTCTCCCGAGCGAGGCGAAAACAGAGGCGCGTCCGTAGACCCGAAGTCCGCGACGGACACATGGGGCGTGCGCAAGGCGCGCATAAACGGCGCCGTCGCGCACACTACCGGCGCGTTCGGCCTCGCGCTTGCCGGGCTCGTCATTTCCGACATCGCGCAGCCTGGGCGACAATAAGGGCGTGGATGCGAGAGCCGAGGATGGGCAATCTCCAACTGACGCGAGATATTGAGATATGGTATAATTATCTTACCTAATAAACTAACGAAAGGACATGCACTTATGAAAGCGCGCAAGGACGCATACTGGAGCAGGTGGCACGAGGCCTACCACGAGGAGTTCGTGAAGAGCATCATGCCGTTCTGGATGGACCACGGGCTCGACCGCAAGAACGGGGGCGTCTACACCTGCCTCGACCGCGACGGATCGCTGATGGACTCCACCAAATCCGTCTGGTTCCAAGGCCGCTTCGGCTGGATGGCCGCATACGCCTACAACAACGTCCGCCGCAACAAGGCGTGGCTCGAGGCCTCGAAGAGCTGCTGCGAGTTCCTCGAGAAGCACTGCTTCGACACGGACGGGCGCGCCTTCTTCGAAGTGACGGCCGAGGGCGTCGGGCTCCGCAAGCGCCGCTACGTGTTCTCCGAGTGCTTCGCCGCGATGGCATACGCCGAATACTCGCTCGCATCGGGCGACAAGGCGTGGGGCAAGAAGGCCCTCGAGCTCTTCAAGCGCATCCGCAAGTTCGCCGCCAACCCGAAGAAGTGGATGCCGTCCAAGTACGAGCCCTGCATGGAGGCGCGCGGACACTCCCTCACGATGATCCTCATCAACGTCGCGAACGTCCTCAAGCAGATTTCCGACGACCCCGTCCTCGACACGCAGATCACCGAGTCCATCGAGGCGCTCGTGAAATACTTCATCCACCCCGAGTTCAAGGCGCTGCTCGAGACGGTCGGGCCGAACGGCGAGTTCATCGACACCAACGCCGGACGCACCATCAACCCAGGGCACTGCATCGAGACGAGCTGGTTCCTGCTCGACGTGGCCATTGACCGCAAGGACGAGGCGCTCAAGGAAATCGCCCTCAAGATACTCGACTGGAGCTGGGGCTGGGGCTGGGACAAGAAGTACGGCGGCATAATCTCGTTCAAGGACTGCCGCAACCTTCCGCCGCAGTGCTACGAGCAGGACATGAAGTTCTGGTGGCCGCAGTGCGAGACGATCATCGCGACGGCATACGCCTACAAGCTCACGGGCGACGAGAAGTACAAGGAACGCCACCGCCTCGTCAGCGAGTGGACCTGGAAGCACATGCGCGACCGCAAGTACCCCGAATGGTACGGCTACCTCCATCGCGACGGAACCGTCGCCCAGCCTGCCAAGGGCAACATCTTCAAGGGCCCGTTCCACATCCCGCGCATGCTCGTGAAGACGTGGCTCCTCACAAAGGGAATGTAAACCGCAATGCGAACATTGCCTATGCTCATTCCCGCCGCGCTGCTCTGCGTGTCGTCCGCGTTCGCGGGCGACACGTGGGACGGCGGCGAATCCGACCCAGCGTCATTCCGCTCTCCCTGCGGGAACACCCTGACAGTGCGCCCCGCGCTCAACTACGGCGGAACGACCGCCCTTTACCACGGTAACGCATCCGTGGAATTGACCGTGCAAAGCGCGACGAACATGCCTTCCGTCCTGAAGGTCGAGGGAGGCGTGGGGCATCGCTACAATGGAAAAGCCGAAACCGACTTCACCCTTCGTACGGAGCTTACCGCGCCTGCGGCGGCGGAGACGACTTTCCGCATGGCGGTTCCATACGTCTTCGAATCGGCGATCTACGACGGCAATTTCGCGTTCTCCGACGAATCGGGCGACTCCGAGGAGGAGCATGCCGGACGCTCCAGCACTTCGCTCTTCCGCTACGACGTCATTTCCCTGCATCACAATTCAACGTCCACCCAGCAGGATCGACTGTACAACTGCGCAATGACAATCGCGTTCGTCGGATCAAACACCGCGCAGCGCGTCTGCAGAATAGAGCGCGAAAACTACGAAACCGCGATGCACAGGCGGTACAACCCGAACTGGAAGCATCCGCATTCGCAAAACAAAAACGACTCGCGCCGGACAGCCAGTTACAAAAACGATTTCGACATCAACAGCAGAATCCTCGACATATCAAAGATTACGTCGTGGCGCGACCTCTCGGTATACGACATGATCGTCGCGGAGAATGCGGACTGGCGCGCCCTTCCCGAGTCCTTCCGCGACATGGCCGAATCCTGGGTCATGGCGGGCGGCGCGGTTTCGCTCGTCGGCTGCGCCGAAACCTCATCCGAAAAGCTCGGGTTCGGCAGCGTGCGCAGACATGGACCAGAAATCGACTACACGGCGCTGACGGACGACCTGGCGAACTCGTTCGACAGGCAGTCGTGCGTCGACGGGGTCTGCGACATCTGGAGCGACGGCGCTTCGTCTGCGGCCGCGCTCAACGAGCGCTTCTCCCTGCCCACGGGCAAGATGATCCTAATCCTCCTCGCGTTCGCAGTCGCGGCAGGCCCCCTGACCGTCCTGCTCCTTGCCAGGTTCAACAAACGGATGTGGATATACTGGATGTTCCCCGCGCTTGCGGTAGGCTTCTCCATCGCCGTGATCGCCGTCGTAGTCGCAGTCGGCGGGATACGTCCAAAGCTGACGCAGTTCGCCTCGACCTATGTGGACGATAAGACTGGCAAGGCCGTGACGGTCCAGAACGACGTGATTATCGCGCCCTTCGGAACGGACGCGGCCATCGAGTATCCCGACAACGCAGTTGTCTCGTGCCTGTACGGAAGCCCGAACTCGCCCTCTGGCAGGATATGCACCGTGGACAGGGGACTCTACTCCTTCACGGGGAAGTGGCTCCCGCCGCGCTGGCCCGTGAGGTTCCGGACAGTCCACGTGCGCAGGCTCGCCGACATGCCTGAAGTGGATGCGGCGTGGAAATCGCGCGGAGAAAGGGAAGACGGCGTAGAGGCGGAGTCCTCCCTCGGCGCGGTGACGATGCCGCTCAAGTGTTCGCTCCAGTCGCATGAAATCATACACCGCATAGTCGGAAGGGATGCAAGGAAATGAAAGTGGAGGTCCTGAGCCTGACAAGGCGGTTCGGAGATACCGTAGCAGTGGACGACCTGTCCTTCTCGCTCTCCTCGGGAGACATCATCGGCTTCGTGGGGCCGAACGGGTCCGGCAAGACGACGACCATGAACATGATGGCGACGCTGGACGAGCCCGATTCGGGAGACATCCTCATCGACGGCACTTCGATCGTCGACTACCCGGAAATCGCGCGCAGGCACGTCGGCTTCATGCCGGACTGGCTTCCCGCGCAGAGCGACATAACGGCGCACGAATACATCGACTTCTTCGCGCGCGCCTACGGCTACAGTGGCGACGCACTCGAGCACAGAGTGAGGGAAGTCGAGGACTTCACCGTCGTCACGCCGATACGGGACAAGGTCCTTTCCGCCCTTTCGCGCGGAATGAAGCAGCGCGTCTCGCTCGCCCGCGCGATGGTGCACGATCCGGACGTTCTGATCATGGACGAACCGGCCAACGGACTCGACCCGCGCGCGCGGATCGAGTTCCGCGAATACGCGAGAAAGCTCGCGGACGCTGGCAAGGCGGTCTTCATATCGAGCCACATACTCGCTGACCTCAACGAGATATGCACAGGCTGCGTCATAATCGAACGCGGCAGGCTCGTCAAGAACATCGAGAACGGACTCAAGGGAATGGACCTTGAGAAGGTCTTCCTCGAAGCAACGAAAGGTGAAGTGCAATGACGCTGAACCCCTTTACGATAAAGGAGCTTCGCCAGCTGACGCGGTCGCGCACGATAGCGGGCGCTCTGATATGCTACCTTTTCCTCTGCGTGGGCGTCTGCTATGCCGTGCCCCTTTTCGGACTCGGATACAAGACCGGCGGCGACGTGTTCGCTTGGCTTGTGATCATGCTCTCTGTCGCCTCCGCGATCGTAGTGCCGTCCGGCATATTCATGTCGATGCTCGCCGAACGACGCGGAAGGCTCACGTCCGACATGACTCTCATGACCGCGCTCCCGCCTTCTGGAATGGTCGACGGCAAGCTGCGCGCAGGCTACGCGCTGATTGGGCTCTTTGCATCGGCGACCCTTCCGTCGGCTATCTTCGCCAACCTCATGCGCGGCATCAACTGGACGAATATGGGAACTTCGCTGACCATCGCGCTGTCCATGTCGTTCCTCGCCCTGCACGGCGCCGTCCTTATCGGAGCGATGCGCGTCTCCGGAGCCGTCAAGTCCGTGGCGTTCATCGTCTTGATGTTCGCGCTGATGAGCATGTTTCCGCTATGCTCGTCGCCGACAATGATCCGCGGATGGGACGGCAACCTGCTTCTGATGATTGTCGGAATCTCCGCAAGCGCCGGACTAATCGCCCGCTCGCTGTCGGTGTTCCTCGTCTCCCCGGCGACCGCGGAACGCGACCTGCAGCTTCGCGTGACGAGCATTGCCATAGCAGTCGCATGGCTGGTCGTGACGCTCACAGCGTCCATCCTCAACCCATATCAGTCTGGGTCGTACCTGAAGTCGTTCTCGTGGACCTTTGCGACGCTTGCTGCTGTTCTTGCGATTGTCGCGACGGGCCTTGGAGTCGGATATTCAAGGCGCATGATCGCGGGCTTCTCGGGTCCGCTTCCGAAGAGGCTGCTGCGCTGGCCGTTCTCGAGCGGCGCGGCAAACGCCTACACCTTCGCGATTGCGTACGGTTGCGCCGCCGCTCTGGTGCTGCCGCTGGCGAAGCCGTTCATGATCGCGCTCAGGCGGTCCATCGGAGACGACAAACCCGAGTGGGGCTTCTACGGCTCGCTCACACCGGTTACGGTGTTCATGTACATCATGTCCGTACTCCTGTTCTGGCGCGCGATATGGCGCTTCGCTTCGCGCTTTGCGAGGATTTCACCCGCGCTCGTCGTGTTCATGACGGGCTGCGTCGTCGCGCTCATACAGAGCCTGCCGCACCTGCTTTCGCTCGGGCCGGACATGACGCCCGACGAATTCTCACGTATGCCGTTCTTCTTCGCCGGCGTGGCGGAGTACCCAATGCGCCACCTCTGCATGGCGTCCGGCGCGCTCGCGTTTTCCGTCCTCCTGAACTCCGTAGCGCTGTTCAAGGCCCTCAAGGCCGAGCTCTTCGCCAACGTGCGCAGACCGGCCCGCGCCGCAGCCGTCGCCGCGCTCGCGCTCTGTGCGGCGGTTTTGCCGCGGACCGCGGAGTGCGCCCCGAGTGTGCAGCTTCCCGCGATGCTCCAGATGCTTCCCTCAATGCCGGACATCCCCGAGGTTCCTAAGGCCGCGCTCCTGGCGCTGAAGGAGTCCGGCGCGAGCCTTAACCTGACGCTTTGGGCCATGCAGCTAGCGGTAATGAAGAAGGACGAGATCGCCGTGCGCAGCAGGGAGATCGGCAATGCGGCGACAGAGGCCGCTGCAGCCAAGGACGACAATGCGCGCAACGCCGCGTGGAAAAAGCTGGAGGCGGCCGAACGCGGGCTCTTCTCGATGCTGGACCTACGGCTGAACGGAATGACGCTGACGCTGGCGGACAAGCTGACTGCGAAGAAGACGTACTGGCGGGTGGCCGCAGCGGAAATCGAGAAGCACGAACCGTCCATGACCGACCCGGCCGCGAAAAAGTTCTTCGCGGCGAAGAAGACGATCTACAAGAAAAAGGCGAGCGTCGGAATGGCAAACAAGAAAGCAGGCAAGAGGTAGAGCAATGAAGACATACATCTGCGGGCACCGCAACCCCGACACGGACTCGATAACGAGCGCCTACGCGCTCGCGGACCTGCGCCGCCGCACCGGCATGGCCGAGGTGGAGGCCATCTGCGCGGGACGCCTCACCGCGCGCGCAAAATGGGTCTTCGACCACTTCGGCGCGCAGCCCGTCCGCGCCAAGCGCGACGTATACGTCCGCGTCAGGCACCTCGTGGACGCGTCCGTACCGATGATCGACGCGGACATGTGCCTCGTCGACGCGCTGCGCAAGCTAGAGGCTAGCGGCGAGTCGTCTCTGCCTGTGCGCGGGAGGGACGGGCGCTTCGTCGGGATGCTCTCCCCCGCAAAGCTCCTCAACCTGTTCCTGTCGCGCGGCGACCTGACGATCCCCGTCTCCCGCGCGCCGCTCCACCACTGCTCGATAGTGCTCAACGAGTCCGATCCCGTCCACGACATACGCCTCCAGGCCATACGCAGCTCGCACAACCACTTCCCCGTCGTGGACGAAAACGGGATGCTGCTGGGGACCGTCCTGAAGCGCGCGTTCGCAGAGGAGCCGCCTTTCCGCATGATCCTCGTCGACCACAACGAAACGGACCAGGGCATACCGGGCCTTGAAGAGGTGCCCGTGATCGAAGTCGTAGACCACCACCGCATCGCCTTCGCCGCGACAAAGGAGCCGATACGCTACACTGCGGACGTCGTGGGTTCGACGTGCACGCTCGTCGCGCGCATGTTCCGCGCCGCAGGGGAGCGCCCTACGCGCGAAACGGCCGGCATCCTCATCGCGGGCATCGTGTCGGACACGCTGCTCTTCCAGTCTCCGACAACGACTGACGTCGACCGCGCGATGTGCACATGGCTGGAGAAGCTGTGCGGGGAGTCTGCGGAGAAGATAATGGAGGGGCTCTTCAGCGTCGACTCGCCGCTCATGAGCATGTCGGCGGAGCAGGCCGTCGTGAGCGACGCGAAGACATACAGCGAAGGCGGAAAGAAGTTCATGCTCGGGCAGATCGAGGAGACGAACATGGCGCTGTTCCACCAGAACGCGGACGAACTCGCCGCCGCCATGGACGACGTGATCTCGAAGAACAGGCTCGACTTCTTCGCGCTTATGTGCACCGATCCCGTGCGAGGCAACTCGGAGCTCATCTTCCGCGGATCCGAAGCCGTGCGCAAGGCGCTGCCCTACAGGAAGTCTGAGCACGGCACGCTGCTTATGCCAGGCGTGATGTCCAGAAAGAAGCAGCTCCTCCCAGAAGTCCTCTCCGCGCTGTCGTAAAGGGAGAGGCTAGTCGACCGTGTAGGGACCGAGAAAGGTCTCCTTGAAGTCGTAGCCGCCGGCGAACGCCTCAGGCGTATCGTCGTCGTTCTTCTTCACGCGGCCAGAGTCGGTAAGGTTGAACATCATCTCGCCGATGTCCTCGCAGCAGGTGACGCCCCACTCCGTCAAGACGCAGAACGTCATGGGTCCGTAGAGGTCCAGAGCGCGTTCGCGGAACTCCGCAAGGATATCCTCGCCCTTGACATGGCGTCCCTTGGCGTTGTCGCAGAGGTAGCAGAAGGCATCCATGAGAAGCGCATACGCGTTTGGCGCGTAGCGGTCATCCTTGGCGATTATGTCGGAAAATGCATCCTTGTCGTAGTCAATGTCGTCCATAAGGCATATTATAGCAAATCCAATTGCGCCCCATCAAACGCCGCAGCGCGCCGGCTAGAGTTCCTTCAGCAGGTCGACGACGGCCTTCGTCACGTCGTTAGTGCCGTCCATCCAGCGGCCTTCCTTGTCCTGGAGCGAGACTAGCTTGATCGCGATGTCGGTTCTGGACATCCCGTTGGTGGCGAACGCGCCGTCCTGCGCGAGAACGGACGGCGGAGCGTTGGTAGGCGCGACCGAAAGCGCGTGGTCCACCTCGTTCTGCACGCTAGGCTCGAGGACGTCTGCGTCCACGAGCGGCTGCGCGGTTATGAGCGAGGCGGCGATAGCCGCTAGCGGAACTGCCTGGTTCATCCGGCTTCTCCTGGTTGGCCCTGCCCGAAATCAGACGGCGGCCGCGCGCTTCGCGGACTCCAGCGTGTTCCAGAGGAGCATCGTGATGGTCATGGGTCCGACGCCGCCAGGCACGGGCGTGATTGCGCCCGCGACCTTCGAGCAGCTGACGAAGTCCGCATCGCCGACAAGCCTGAATCCCTTCGGCTTCGTGTCGTCTGGAATCCTGTTTACGCCGACATCGATCACGACTGCGCCAGGCTTGAGCATGTCGCCCGTGAGCGTATTGGGGCGCCCTGCCGCGACGATTACGATATCCGCATCGCGCGTGAACTTGGCAACGTCGGGAGTTCCCGTGTGGCAAAGCGTGACGGTCGCGTTCGTCTCCTTGCGCGCGAGAAGCACCGCAACGGGCTTTCCGACGATGTTCGAGCGTCCGATCACGACGGCGTGCTTGCCCTTGATGTCCATTCCCGAGAACTCGATCAGCTTGATGATGCCGTGCGGCGTGCAGGGGAGGAAGCACTCCTCGCCGATGAGCATCTTTCCTACGTTCACGGGCGTGAAGCCGTCGACGTCCTTCTCCGGCGCGATCGCGTCTATCACAGCCTTGTCGCGGATGTGCTTCGGGACGGGGAGCTGCACGAGGATGCCGTGGATCGCGGGGTCGGCGTTGAGGTCCCTGACGAGCTTTACGAGCTCCGCCTCGGTCGTAGCCTCTGGCAGGCGGATTTCGCGAGAGTACATGCCCGCCTCGTTGCAGGCCTTCTCCTTCGCGGTTACGTAGCTGACGCTCGCCGGGTTGTCGCCGACAAGTATCACGGCGAGGCCAGGCGTAACGCCCTTCGTCGCCTTGAGATCCGCGGTTCCAGCGGCAATCTCGTCCCTCAGCTTCTTCGCAAGCGCCTTGCCGTCTATGATGTTCATCTTTCTCCTTGATGTTGCCTTGTTATATTTACCTTGTGAAATGCACTTCTTCCTCAGTGACGCCACGTCGTGCGCAGGGTCGGGGGCTTCTTGCCGCCTCCGCCGCCGTAGCCTCCGCGTCCCGACGACCCGTATCCGCCGCCGCGATAGCCGTAGCCACCGCCTCCTCCGCCATAGCCGTAGCCTCCTCCGCCATAGCCACCTCCGCCGTAGCCTCCGTACGTCTGGCGCGGCTGGTCAGGATAGCTCATCACGCGGCGGATGTTGAGGAGATGGTCTGGTATCTCCTTGATGAATATGGACGGATCGACGGGGAACTCGCCGCCTTCCGCCGAACGGCGCATCATCGGCGAGAACATGTGGAGCTGGTCCTTCGCGCGCGTGACGACGACGTAGAAAAGCCTGCGCTCCTCGTCGATGCGCCCTTCCTCGGACGCCTTGGCGCTCGGAAACATGCCCTCGCAGAGCCACGGCACTATGACCACCGGCCACTCCATGCCCTTCGCCTGGTGGACGGTGGAAAGCGTTATGCAGTCGCGCGTCGGGTCGTTCTTCCTGAGGTCGAGGTTCGTCATCAGCGCAGCGTCGGCAAGGTATTCCGAAAGCGGCTTCTCCTCGTCGGCAAGGTCGCTCGCCAGCTCGCGGACGTCGTTTATCCTGTCGTCCGCCTCGTCTCCCTCCCACTCGTTCCTGAGGTAGTCGTCGTAGAAGACATCCTCGAAGTCCGTGACGAGTGAGCCTGACTCGCCCGCGTCGAGATGCGCGGACGCCTTGCCGAGGCATTCGGCGATCGCGGGCCACTTTGCGCGCGCCTTGACGCCGAGCAGCTTCCCGAGCGCCTCGCGGTCCTCGTTCCTCGTGCCGTCGAACTGGCGCGACAGCTTCTCCCACGCCTTCTTCGCGCTCGCCTCGCCCACGCCTGGGAGAAGCTGTATAAAGCGCATGAACGAGAGCTCGTCCATCGGGTCGACGAGAAGCCGCAGGTACGCCAGGACGTCCTTTATGTGCTCCTTCTCGTAGAATCCCACGCCGCTCGTGAGGCGGTACGGCAGCCCCGCGGTGTGGACGGCCTTTTCGACGTCAAGCGAGTGGAAGTGGCTGCGGTAGAGTATCGCCATGTCGCTCCACCTGTAGCCGAGGCTCTTCGCCTCGCGCAGGATGCGCACCGTCTCCTGCGCCTGGGCCTTCGCGTTGTAGACCTTGTAGAGGCTGGGGCGCTCGCCTGACGACGGACGGTTCGGACGCAGCGTCTTCTCGAACTGGTTGGGGGCGTCCTTCATCACGACGTTGGCAACGTCGAGGACAGACGGAACCGAGCGGTAGTTCCGCTCAAGCTTGATCGTCCTGCATCCCTCCCACCGCTTCGGAAACTCCATGATGTTCTCGATCTGCGCGCCACGCCACGTGTAGATGCACTGAAAGTCGTCTCCTACCGCCATGATGTTGCGGTGGCGTCCGGCAAGGATGTCCGTGAACTCGGCCTGGAGTCCGTTCGTATCCTGATATTCGTCGACGAGCACATGGAGGAACTTCTCTTGGAGCATGCTGCGGACGGACTCGTTCGTCTTCAGGAGCTTGAGTCCGTTGACGAGCAGGTCGTCGAAGTCCATCGACCCCAGCTCCATCTTGCGCTTTGCGTAGCGCTCCGCAATGCGTTCGATCTCCTCGGGCGCGAAGCCGGCTGCCTTCGTCTGCCATCGCGCGGCGATGTGCTGGATGGGCTTGCCCTCGTTGGCCGCCTCGGATATCATCTTGGCGACGACCTCCTTCTTGGGGAAGTCCTTCGGGTTCGGAATCGTCGCCTTGATGATCTCGCCTATGAGCTTCTTCTGGTCGTCGTCGTCGATGATCTGGAAGCCCGGCTTGTACCCGAGGCTTCCGCCCCAGCGCCGCAGGAAGCGCGCGCAGATCGAGTGGAACGTGCCAGACCATATTGAGGCGACTTCAGGCCCAACGACCTGCGAGGCGCGGTCGAGCATCTCCTTCGCGGCGCGGTTGGTGAATGTGAGAAGAAGTATCCTGTCAGCCGGAATCCCGTTTTCGACGAGAAAGGCGACGCGGTGGACGAGCGTGCGCGTCTTGCCCGTGCCTGCCGCAGCGAGGACCAGGATAGGGCCGTCTCCCGCCGTGGCCGCCTCGCACTGCTCGGGGTTGAGGAGTCTCGAGAAATCTGTCATTGCGTTGTCTTGCTTTCTGCTCTGATTATGCTTCCGTAAATTATACCAAAACAGCCACGGCTTCGGCGAGCCGCTCAAGGCACTTCGCCCTGTGCTCAAGGTACTGTCCGGTCATGGACCCGCGGCCGGCGACGTCGCTCACGCACTTTAGCCCGCGGTACGCCTTGCCGTTTATCTCGCAGACGTGCGCGATCGCCGCGCCCTCCATGTCGCGCAGTTCGCACCCAAGCTCGTCGATGATGAGTCCGTAGTCGCTCTCGCTGTCGTTGAACCTGTCGCCTGTCGCAAGGCGCTTGGCGGGGAACACGCCCTTCGTGGAGCAGGGGAAATAGGGGCTGTCCCGCCCGTCGACAACGCCGACGGACGTTCCGTTCAGCTGCGCGAGGTCGAAGTCGTATTCGACGGCGCTCTCCACTTCGTAGACTCCGCCTATCTCGACGTCTTCGCCGAATCCGCCGCAGAGCCCTATGTTCCATATCTCGTCCGCGCCCGCGTCGATCGCGCGCTGCGCGGCGGCGGCTGCGTTGACCTTGCCGATGCCGCACACTATAAGCTCGTCGCCGTCCCGAAGGTGCGGACGGACGCATTCGGCCTCGATTTCCATCGCTATTACAAAAGCCCTCATGGCGACTCCTATTCCTCCGCCTTCAGGTAGCGGAGCAGTTCTTCCATCCTGTTGATCTTAACCGTGTAGCGCGAATCCTTCAGAAGTCCGAATCCGAACGTGCAGAAAGCGCCCTTCACTCCGGCGTTGGTCGCGCACTGCATGTCGGTCCAGCTGTCGCCGACCATCCAGTCGCGGGACGAGAGGCGGTGTCCGCGCATCCTTGCGGCGCACTCGCGCAGCGGCAGCGCGCTCGGCTTCATCTCGGCGCAGTCTCCGCCTGCGATCACGGCGTTGCCGAAGAAGCGGGCGAGCCCGAAGTGCTCGAGAATCGCGTGGGTGGCGAAGGACGGCTTGGCAGTGTTGACGCCGAGGAGCCATCCCCTGTCGCGGAGCGCCTCGAGGGTGGTGCGCACGGTCGGGTAAAGCGTGACCGTCTCGAGCATGTGCTCGGCGTAGTGAGAGCGGAATATCTCCCAGAGGCGGTCGACGTCATCGGCCTTCTCGGGGATGGAATGCGCGAGAAGGTAGCGCGCGCCCTGTCCGACGTTCGTGAGGACCGCCTCAATCGGCAGGTCTGCAAGCCCCAGGTCGCGGCGGGTGTGGTTGACGGTTGCGGCGAGATCGCGCGCAGAGTCGATCAGGGTGCCGTCCATGTCAAAGAACACGGCGTTCATCAGCAGTCCCCCTTGAATACGCCTGCATAGTGGTTTGAAAATGTCTTAATATGTGCCATATATGTATTTTATCATATTCCATCTCGTCGCGTCATCTTGGTGGAGGATTTTTGTACGGCCAACGCATTAAAAGCCGATCCTTCCCCTTCGGGGCCCCTGGATCGTTTTTTAATGCGTTGGAAGTGTCTCAGCAACCAGCAGCCAACAGCGCAGTGTCCAATCCGAATGGTCGTGGCGCGT